>NVUS02000220.1 GCA_002402005.2 OCS116 cluster bacterium
GGGCGCTCAAAATGCAGCTTTTGCTTGTAAAAAATATTTCAATTTCGAGATGGTGATACCCTGCCATTATCATACCTTTGCAGTTTTGGAACAAAATGCCGAAATATTTGAAAACGCCATGAAAGAAAGCTCTACCAAAGTAGAAGTTCTTGAAGTGGGCGAGAAGTTAAGAATTAGGTGATGTTTTGACCGCAACTGAAAGTGTCTCAAACCGGTTAAATTGTTTGTTGGCGCTATCAGTTGGCGTATTTGCACTACATAATTTTGAAGAATGGGTCAATTTAGCAAATTTAAGCAACGGCGGGTTGGCCGCACCGTTGCAGGGCTTATTTACCGAAGCCAATTTCGTCGTGGCCGTGCTGTTGCTAACATTATATTATGTCATATAGTGCGATTGTGAAATCAAAAAAACATCAAACTCAGGTTTAAGCTAGGTAATAATGCTTGATAGTTTGCAGCAATTTCTTATGGCATTTATCGCGCTGAAAACCGCCGAGCAGCGAATAGGTTTTTGACGGTCAAAAAAACCTAAGCTGCCCAAATTAATGGCGCACCATTTGATTGAAGATAGATTTGGCTTCTTCAACATCCCTAAATTTAATCTCCACTTTAAAAATCAATTCCTGTCGCAAATACATTATGGCTCTTGCTGGCAATTTAATTTTTTTGCGATCGTGAAAATGTATTTCATAGGCAAAGTTGACCAAATAAACATCTTCATCATTATTCGCCTGTAGCTCAAACGGTGAAATAACATAGCTGCTATCTACTTTTTTTTGAAATTTGAGGAATTTTTCGCGGCCTTCAATATAAATAATTGAGCCATCAAAAATAAAATCATCGGTCAAACAGCCTGACATTTCGCTAAAATTTCGCCGGCCAAAGCTATTGATAAATTGAGTGACTGTATCATAACCTTGTTTCACGAAACCACCATAAATATGCTATTCAAACAACCTTTCCCCAAACCCCATTGAATGCCAGATTGATTTTTTTGTATGTAATACTTTGGTAAAATTAGATTTATGGACATAAAATCGGCACGGCTTTTGCCTATCGGGTTTTAGCCTTTGCTAAGTATGCCAAGCTTTGCTATGTAAGGATGAGAATAAATAAATATGAGTCTTTTTTGGTTTTTAAAACCGATTCATATTACAGATGGAGTGTCAGAATAGATGGCCATAGATCAAGCCACGGTACGCAAAGTTGCCAATCTCGCCCGCATAAGAGTGAGTGATGAACAAGTCGCCAATTTAGAAGGCGAATTAAACCAGATACTAGAATTTGTTGAGCAATTGTCCGAAGTGAATACCGACGGTGTTGCGCCTTTAACCAGTGCGGTCGAAATGACCCAACCCCTGCGTGCTGATGTGGTTAACGATGGCGGATATGCCGACCAGATCGTTAAAAACGCACCAGCATCTGATGATGGCTTTTTCTTAGTTCCCAAAGTGATTGAATAGTTGATATGAGTGATTTAACAAATTTAACATTAAGTGATGCACGCCAGAAATTGCGTAATAAAGACATCACCGCCGTTGAGTTAGCCGAAGCGCATATCGATGCGATGGCACAAACCAAAGGCCTAAACGCTTACATTCTAAACACCGAAGAAAAAGCCATAAAAATGGCCAAAGCTTCCGATGCCAAACTTGCCAAAGGCGAGGGCGGTATTTTGGAAGGCATTCCGGTGGGTGTGAAAGATTTATTCTGCACTAAAGATGTGAGAACAACAGCGTCTAGCAAAATCTTGGGCGATTTCACCCCTACATACGAAAGCACAGTCACTGCCAATATGTGGGCTGATGGTGCTGTATTGTTGGGCAAATTAAACTGTGACGAATTCGCCATGGGCTCATCAAACGAAACCAGCTTTTTTGGCGCTGTGGTCAACCCGTGGCAACGCCAAGGTGACGACGCACAACTTGTACCGGGTGGCTCATCTGGCGGTTCTGCATCCGCAGTCGCCGCACGGGCTTGCATTGCCGCAACCGCAACTGACACTGGTGGCTCTATCCGCCAACCAGCCGCTTTTACCGGCACAGTTGGCCTAAAGCCAACTTATGGCCGTTGCTCGCGTTGGGGCACTGTCGCCTTTGCCTCTAGCCTAGACCAAGCCGGCCCTATCACCCGCAGTGTGCGTGATGCAGCCATTATGCTCGAATCTATGGCCAGCTATGATGTCAAAGACAGCACCAGCGTTAACGTCGCCGTGCCAGCTTACGAAAAAGCTTTAACGGGTGACATTAAAGGCCTGAAAATTGGCATTCCTAAAGAATTCCAAGTCGATGGCATGCCTGCTGAAATTCAAGCATTGTGGGAACAAGGCATTGAATGGCTCAAAGCCGCCGGTGCTGAAATTCATCAAGTGAGCTTGCCGCATACCAAATATGCCTTGCCGGCTTATTATATTGTGGCACCCGCCGAAGCCTCCTCTAACCTCGCGCGTTATGATGGCGTGCGTTATGGTTTGCGGGTTGCTGGCGATAATATTGACGAGCAATATTCCAACAGCCGCGCCGAAGGTTTTGGCGAAGAAGTGCAGCGCCGTATTTTGATTGGTACATATGTGCTATCAGCCGGTTATTATGACGCTTATTACAAAAAAGCCCAACGCGTACGCACATTGATTAAGCAAGATTTTGACAAAGCTTATGCCAAGGTCGACCTTATGCTCACGCCCACCACACCAACCGCCGCATTTGGCATTGGTGAAAATATTGGCGATCCACTGACCATGTATCTGAATGACATCTTCACCGTTTCAGTTAATATGGCTGGCTTGCCGGGTATTTCTATACCTGCCGGCATTTCGGCCAATGGCTTACCGCTTGGCTTGCAATTGATTGGCAAACCATTTGATGAGGAAACCTTACTCAGAACAGCAGATGTGATGGAACAAGCGGCTAACTTTACCGCTCTACCGCAGCTAATGGCCAAATAGGGTATTATCAAATGAGCAATGTAGCCAAAAATTGCAATACAATCGCCGAGGTTCGTGCCGAAATTGACCGGATGGATGATCTCATCCTGCCGTTGATGGCCGAACGCGCTGGTTATGTGGCACAGGCTCCAAAGTTTAAAAAAATTATAGATGATGTTGTCGTACCTGTACGGATTGATGAAATTGCGCATCGCATGCGCGCTGAAGCCGAACAATATGGAATGAGCGGTCAACTTGCTGAAAACATTTGGCGGGCATTGATTGCTGAACATATTAAGTTTGAGCAAGGCGAATTTCGCAAAATGTACAAGGGCGATAAAAATAACGAGAAGGACGCATAATGTCTCTGATTCAAGGTGCAACTGGCGAGTGGGAAATCGTACTCGGGCTGGAAATTCACGCACAAATAACCTCTAAGTCAAAATTAATGTCTGGCGCATCGACTGAATTTGGCGCTGAGCCGAACAGCCAAGTCAGCTTAGTTGATGCGGCAATGCCCGGCATGTTGCCCGTGGTCAACGAATTTTGCTACGAGCAAGCCGTGCTAACTGGTTTGGGTCTAAACGCAGAAATCAACCTCGTGTCAATATTTGACCGTAAAAACTATTTCTACCCCGATTTACCGCAAGGTTATCAAATTTCACAATTTACCGACCCTATTGTTGGCAAAGGCATAGTGAAAATTGAACTACCTGACGGTAGTTTTCATGATGTTGGCATTGAACGGCTGCATTTAGAACAAGATGCCGGCAAATCGATCCATGATCTTTACCCAAGCCAATCTTGCGTTGATCTAAACCGTTCTGGTGTGGCTTTGATGGAAATTGTTTCCGACCCTGATATGCGCACCGCCGAACATGCCAAACTTTATGTCAGCAAAATCCGCACCATTTTGCGTTATTTGGGCACTTGCGATGGCAATATGGAGCAGGGCTCTTTACGGGCTGACGTTAACGTATCTGTCCGCCGCCCCGGTGCTGAATTGGGCACACGTTGCGAAATTAAAAACATGAACTCCATCCGTAACATCGGCATGGCGATTGAATATGAAGCCCGCCGCCAAGTCGACATTATTGAAGATGGCGGCACCATTGCTCAAGAAACCCGCCTTTGGGATGTGGCGAAGGGCGAAACCCGCTCAATGCGCTCTAAAGAAGAAGCGCATGATTACCGTTATTTCCCCGATCCTGATCTTTTGCCAGTGGTGCTAGAACAATCTTGGGTTGATGAAATTAAAGCCCGCATTCCAGAATTACCGGATGCCAAACATTTGCGTTTGATGAGCCAATATGGCCTCAATTCTTATGATGCCAACATTCTGATTGCCGATCCAGAAAATGCTGATTATTTTGAAATTGTTGCCAAAGGTGGCGATGCCAAATTGGCAGTAAACTGGGTAACTGGCGATCTATTTGGTATGCTGAACAAACGTGGCTTTACCATAGAAACTTCGCCAATCAAAGCCGAGGCTTTGGGTGAATTGGTTGGTTTGATTACCGACAAAACCATCTCTAACAAAATAGCCAAACAAGTGTTTGAATTTATGTTGGAAACCGGTAATGCACCGGCCAAAATTGTCGAAGAAAAAGGCCTCAAACAAGTAACCGACACCGGCGCGATTGAAAAAGCCGTCGATGAAGTGATTGCTGCCAACCCAGACAAAGTCGAGCAAGTCAAACAAAAGCCGAAGATGGCAGGTTGGTTTGTTGGCCAGGTGATGCAAGCCACGGGCGGCAAAGCCAACCCACAGGCGGTGAGTGATTTGATCAAAGCCAAACTCGGCATCGAATAATCACAAATATAAGTTTAAAAAAGCCAGCCTCTCACGTTGGGAGACTGACTTTCTTACGTCTATTTGCCGGCTTTAATTTCCAAACTTTTCAGCTTGCGATGCAAGGCCGATCTTTCCATACCAATAAAATTGGCAGTTTTGGATATATTGCCGCTAAACCGGCTAATTTGGGTAGCCAAATATTCTTTTTCAAACAGTTCCCGCGCTTCACGTAATGGCAAAGACATAATTTCGGTATTCGAAAAGCCCGCCATTTGATTGTCGATACTGGTATCAATATTTTGAATGTCCTCAACCGAAATGATATGGTCTTCATTCTCACCTTTTAAAATGATCAATCGCTCAATATGGTTGCGAAGCTCGCGCGCATTGCCCGGCCAAGTTTTGGTTTGCAACATAGCAATCGCCGCGTCAGTAAAGGTTTTTTCGATCAAGCCAGTCACCTGACAATAAGTGCTCGAAAATTCTTCAATCAACTCAGGTATATCTTCGCGTCTTTCCTCCAACGTTGGCACATGCAGCGGCACAACCGCCAAACGGTGATAAAGATCCTCACGAAATTCGCCCTTGGCGATGGACAGAGTTAAATCGCGGCTCGACGTGGTGATGATGCGCACATCAACTTTTACTTTTTTATGCCCGCCAACCCGCTCAAACTGTTGGTTGACCAATACCCGTAAGATTTTTGCCTGAGTGTCAATCGGCATATCGCCAACTTCATCTATCATCAATGTGCCACCGTGGCATTCTTCAAAAGCACCAATTTTAGTGACATTGCCATTTTCATCCTCAATGCCAAACAATTCTTCTTCCATACGCTCGGCCAGCAATGCCGCGCTGTTGATCGATACAAATGGCCGGTTGGCTCTGTGTGACGCCTGATGAATGCTCTTTGCGGCCAACTCTTTACCCGTACCCGGCAAACCGGTGATGAAGATACGGCTATTGGTCGGGGCGATTTTTTCGATGTTCGAAATAAGCTGGCGCACCAATGGCGAACGGCCGGTGATACTATCATCGCCAGATTTGAGCTTAAGCTCGGTATTTTCGCGTTTCAGCGTAAAATTCTCCAACGCATGCTCAACCAATAGGATCAAACGATCCACCTTAAATGGCTTTTCTATATAATCGTAAGCGCCCTTGCGAATGGCCGAAACCGCAGTTTCAACATTGCCATGGCCGCTAATGATCACCACTGGCAAATTGGGATGAGATTCTTTAATCACCACCAGCAATTCCAGCCCATCTAAGCGACTGCCTTCTAACCAAATGTCCAGCACGATGAGTGAGGGGCGGCGGTCATTAATCGCGGTCAGCGCAGCATCCGCACTATTTGCAGTGCGCGCCTCATAGCCCTCATCTTCCAAAATGCCAGCAATCAAATCTCTAATGTCTGCTTCATCATCTACAATTAAAATATCAGCGGCCATTTTTTGCTCCGGTCACATCATCAGGTTGGGTATGGTTTAGCGGAAAGTTCAAAGTGATCAATGCACCATGATCGAATCCGCTGTCATCGGGGGAATCAGCCAATTCTATGCTGCCACCATGTTCTTCCATAATACGTTTCACAATCGCCAAGCCGAGGCCTGTGCCTTTGCTACGCGTGGTTATATAGGGCTCTAACAGCTTCTGCCGGCCAAATTGCGGCAGGCCAATGCCATTGTCGACAATCAGTATTTTATAAGTGTCTTCATCTTGGCGGGTTGATAGAGAAATCTTACCCTTCGCCTCGCCATGTTTTAGCAATTTATCCGCAAACGCAGTCTCTATCGATTCGCTAGCATTTTTAACAATATTGGTAATCACTTGGGTCACCAATCTGCGGTCTATATACAGATTTTTAGGTTTGTTCGGCAGTTTCACGACAATGTCAATATTGGGATTGCCAACTTTTTGCAAAAATATAGCTTCTTTAATGCATTTGATAATATCGGCCTTGGCGAGGCTAGCGCTGGGCATTTTGGCAAAGGATGCAAACTCATCAACCATATTGCCAATGTCGCCCACTTGGCGCACAATGGTATCGATACATTGATCAAATATTGTATCATCAGCGGCAATTTCTTTGCGATATTTGCGCCGCAAACGCTCAGCTGAAAGCTGGATCGGGGTCAGTGGATTTTTAATTTCATGCGCAATGCGCCGTGCGATGTCCGCCCAAGCCGATGTGCGTTGCGCCGTTACCAAATCCGTAATGTCATCCAAAGTGATCACATAACCTTCATTATGCCCGTCCGAAATCTCTTCGGTGATGCGGTAATTCAGTGTGCGCTCATCATTATCAATGCCCAATGTAATTTGCCCATTGGGTACTTTTAAGCCGCCGACAAAAAGGTTGGCCAGTGCCTCGCCAAGTTCGGGCGTTACCTCGGTTAATTTTTTGCCGATCGCATCCTCATGTATGCGGCCAAGCAATATTTCGGCCGGCCGGTTGAGCAATGTGATGTTCTGGTCAATGTCCAAACCAATCACCCCAGCTGATACACCTGACAACATTGCCTCGTTAAACCGCCGTCTGGCATCAATCGATTCATTAGCGGCAATCAAATCCTGCCTTTGGTCGGTCAACCGTTTGGTCATATTGTTAAATGTAAGGCTTAAATCTGCCAAGTCACCTTCGTTTTTTACCACCGGCAGCACCACTTCAAACTGTCCGTCAGCAACCAAATGCGCGGCATTTATCAACCGTCTAATCGGGTCAATCAATTGATTGGCAACTTGAATGCCAACCCAAATGGCCGACAATACCAAAGTCAGGCCAATGCCTACATACATGAGCGCAAAAACAATCTGCACATCATCGCGTTGTTTCTCGAGGTTGAAATATTCTAGTTTCGCACTATTGGCATTTAACGTTTGCTGGGTGACGATGGGGTCAACATTACGATATACATATAAAAATTGATCAAAATTTTCCAAATATACCAATACCAGTGATTTACTCGGGGTTTTTAATTTAGATATACCCTCATTAATGGCCTGCTTGATGGCCGAATCCCATGGCCGCGGGAAAGTATTGTCAGGAAAATTATCATATTTCGCGAGGATTTTATCGTTTTTCTGATCCCAAATCAACGCCCCATCTAGCTGTTTAAACAAAGCCTGTACACCCAATTCATACTCCATATTGGCGCGAGAGGTTGGGTTGGTTTCGATTGAATTGCGATAAAGCGGATATATGCGGTTGATCACCAATGCCAACTCGCCAGCGCTGGTCCAAACACTGTTGGAAGCCGATTCAAAATATAAATCAGCAACCGCCAAGCTATTGTCGATCACTCTTTTTGTGCGTTCGGAAAAATAACTATCTAAACCTTGGCTCAGCGTATAAGAGGCAAAAATCGCCACCAAAATGGCCGGAATGGCCGAAATAATAGAGAAATAAAATACCAAGCGCGAATGTAAATTGGCACCGGCAATGTTGGATTTGCGTGCCTTGGCAAGCTTTAAAAGCTGCAAAGCGATCAATGTCAATATGACAAAAATGGAGATAGAATTGACCAATATCAATAAATCCAAAATATTCTTATCAACTTCAATGTCGGCAATGCCAGTGATGATGGTATAAGTAGCTATCGCAACCACAACCATGGCGGCAGCACAGATAAAGCCAATTGTCTGAAAACTGATAAATTTATAATGACTAGCGTCTGGGTCAATATATATATTATCGATATTGGGGCTCATCTTAAAATTCATATCTCATTAGAATCGTTTATACATCGCAACCTTAAACCAGTGTATCATATTTACAACAGTTTATATTGCGCAGCATAATTTA
>NVUS02000221.1 GCA_002402005.2 OCS116 cluster bacterium
AAGTGGCTGCTGCTACCGCGATTAATGGCCCAGATGGCAATGGCTCAGAGGGTTATATTGAAGATGTGCGCAATCTTTACAAAAGCCGCCGCGATGTCTTGGTATCCAGTATGGGGCGCGCAGGGTGGCAGTTTGAGCCAACCCAAGCCACCATGTTTTCATGGGTCGAGATCCCAGAAAAATTCAAACATTTAGGCTCGCTAGAATTTTCAAAATTACTACTCGAAAAAGCCGATATAGCGGTCGCGCCCGGCATTGGCTTTGGCGAATATGGCGAAGGCTATATTCGCATCGGCATGGTCGAGAATGAACACCGCATCAAACAAGCTGCCAAAAACGTGAAGAAAATGTTCTCCGAATATTGATGCTTTGCTTATAATGATTCAAAACGCTCCCACTTCTGGGGCGTTTTTTGTATGTAACTTTGCGCTAGCGGTTGCGCATAGCGGCGCTTTAGTAGACTATATTTGTGTACTTTTAAAAACGAGGATAGAAATGTGAGTGATTTAAGACTTGGTATTGCAGGCCTAGGAACTGTTGGTGTTGGCGTGGTGAAATTGGTGAATGATCGCCAAACGGCTTATAACCAAATGTTCGGCACGACCATGTCAATCACCGCTGTGAGCGCGCGCACCAAAGGTGCAGACCGTGGCGTATCCTTAGATGGTTATAAATGGTTTGATGATGCACGTGAACTAGCAAAATCTGCCGATATTGATGTATTTGTCGAGCTTATCGGCGGCGATGAAGGCATTGCCAAAGAAGCGGTTATCAACGCACTAGAAGCCGGAAAACACGTAGTCACCGCCAATAAAGCGCTGATTGCCAAACATGGTGTGATGCTGGCCAAACTTGCCGAAGCCAACAATGTGGCTTTGATGTTTGAAGCGGCAGTCGCCGGTGGCATTCCGATCATCCGCGTGATGAGCCAAAGTGTCGTGGCCAACGAAATTACGCATCTTGCTGGCATTATGAACGGCACATGCAATTATATCCTGACCACAATGGAAAAAGACGGCAGTGATTTTGCTGATGTGCTTGCAGACGCACAAGCCAAAGGCTATGCCGAGGCAGACCCAACATTTGACGTTGGCGGCATCGACACTGCACATAAATTGGCAATCTTGACCAGTCTGGCATTTGGCACCGAGGTGGATTTCGATTCGATTTATATCGAAGGCATCGAAAAAATCACTGCCGCAGACATTCGCAATGCCGATGCCATGGGCTATCGAATCAAACTTTTGGGTATGGCACTGAAAACCGAAACCGGCATTGAACAACGGGTTCATCCTGCCTTGGTCAGTAAAAATTCACCTATTGCGGCGGTTGATGACGTTAACAATGCAGTCTATATCGAAAGCAAAATGCTTGATGGCATTATGCTCGAAGGCAAGGGCGCGGGCGAAGGCCCTACCGCCAGCAGTGTGGTTGGCGATATATTGCAAATCTTGCGTGGCTTTATTGAGCCGGCTTTCATCATGCCTGCCGATAAACTTAAACCTTACGAAAAAGCCCGGATGAACCGCCATGAAGGTGGCTATTACATCGCGCTTAGCGTTAAGGATAAAGTCGGCGCATTGGCGGCAATCTCCGAACGAATGGCCGAGGCCAGCATTTCTATAGATAGCTTAATACAGCAAAAAGATGAGAGTGATGAAGGTGTGATACCTGTCACTTTACTCACTGCCGAAACTTCAGAACGAGAGATTCAAGACGTGTTGAAGAAGATGGAGGCTGATGGATATTTAGCCGCAGAATCACGTGTCATTAGAATAGAAAAATTCAACTGAATCGTTTCAGTATAATCATATAGTCAAAAGCATGTGTGAATTAACCTTCACTCATGCTTTTTTTATGAAAAAGGCTGGCTTCCGTAACGATAATCAGCTACATCAAAATAGATTTCTAAAATCGTTGGGCGATGATTTTTAAAATCTTTTATTGGGCTGTTCGGATTGTATTGCGATACTGCCGAACCAACTTAAAGGCTAAGTTACAAATGACAGAAATGAATCCCGCGTTAGATCGTATTCTAACGCTAGAATTGGCGCGCGTTACAGAACGAGCGGCAGTTGCAGCCACCTATATGCGTGGCAAAGGCAATGAAAAAGCCGCTGATCAATTGGCAGTAGATGCCATGCGGCGCGAGCTGAATGCGTTGGATATTGACGGCACAGTGGTGATCGGCGAGGGCGAGCGCGACAAAGCCCCCATGCTATTTATCGGCGAAAAGGTCGGTACAAAAAACGGCCCGGAAGTTGACATTGCGCTCGACCCGCTCGAAGGCACAACATTATGCGCCAAAAACAAACCCAATAGTTTGGCAGTTTTGGCCATGGCGATTGGCGGCACATTGTTGCATGCGCCGGATGTTTATATGAATAAAATCGCCATTGGCGGCCATTATGATGCCGATGTGATTGATTTAGACGATACCCCAACCCAAAACCTTGAACGTTTGGCCAAAGCCAAAGGCGTTGCCATAAGTGATTTGGGCGTATGTATTTTGGATCGTGAACGTCACCAAGATTTAATTGCCGAAGTGCGCGCAACCGGCGCGGCCATTATGTTAATTGACGATGGTGACATTGCTGGCGTGATTGCCACAGTTGACCCAGAAAAAACCGGTGTGGATATTTATCTAGGCATTGGTGGTGCGCCCGAAGGTGTGCTGGCCGCCGCCGCATTACGCTGCATTGGCGGGCATATGCAAGGCCGGCTGCAAACCGATAGTCAAAGCCAGAAGGACCGCGCGGCCGAAATGGGTGTGAAGGATTTTGATAAAAAACTCTCGATCCGCGACATGGCACGTGGCGACGTGATCTTCTCGGCCACTGGCGTTACCGATGGTGACATGCTGTTTGGCGTGCGCATGAAAGGCAATAAGATCGAAACCGAAACCTTGGTGATGAGATCAACAACCGGCACGGTGCGTCGAATCATTGGAGAACATTATAAATTAGAAAAATTCGCTATGGATTAATTCATCAGGTGCGACAATTTTGCTCTTTTATAATCATTCAATTGTGTTTATATACAGGCCAACTAAAGTGTTGCACAAAGTATTGTCCCTATGAATTATCAAGAATTTATCAAAAATTCTATCCAAGAGCTGAAACAAGAAGGCCGCTATCGCGAATTTGCCGAGCTAAAACGCGATAATGGCAATTTCCCTAATGCAGCTCATCGTGATCAAGATGGTGATGTTAAAAATGTCACCATCTGGTGCTCTAATGATTATTTGGGCATGGGGCAAAATACCAAAGTTTTGGCAGCCATGCACGAAGCGATTGACAGCGTCGGCGCTGGGGCAGGCGGCACACGCAATATTTCAGGCACGACTTCCTATCATGTGGCCTTAGAGGCCGAACTTGCCGATCTGCATCAAAAGCCAGCGGCTTTGTTATTCACTTCGGGCTATATTTCTAACGAAACCACACTCAGCACTTTATATCGCATTTTGCCCGGTCTAACGGTATTTTCAGATGAGCTTAATCATGCCTCAATGATTGAAGGTATAAAAGCCGGCCGTGGTGGTGATAAAAAAATATTTAAACATAATGATTTGGCCGACTTAGAAGTCAAACTCAAATTGGTCGATATAAACGCACCAAAGCTGATTGCATTTGAAAGCGTATATTCAATGGATGGTGACATTGCCCCCATTGCAGCTTTTTGTGATCTGGCCGATAAATATAACGCCATGACCTATATTGACGAAGTGCACGCCGTTGGCATGTATGGTGTACGTGGTGGTGGTATTTCAGAGCGCGAAGGGCTAACTCATCGCCTCGACATCATCGAGGGTACATTGGCCAAAGCATTCGGCCTGATGGGTGGTTATATCACCGCTAGCGCTGATCTGGTGGATGCCATACGTTCTTACGCACCGGGTTTTATTTTCACCACAGCATTGGCCCCGGCCATTGTCGCCGGCGCAACAGCTTCGATTGCGCATTTAAAGCAAAGTCATACCGAACGCCAAGGACAACGCGACAATGCGGCAAAGCTTAAACAAATGCTCAGAGATAAAAAACTACCAGTGATCGAAAATGATACACATATCGTACCCATATTGGTTGGCGATCCGGTCAAATGCAAAGCTTTGACCGACAAGCTGATGAGTGAATATCAAATCTATGTCCAACCCATCAATTACCCAACTGTGCCGCGCGGTACTGAGCGGGTGCGTCTTACCCCAGGGCCGATGCATAAAGATCAAAATATTGCAGATCTGGTCGCGGCGTTGGATGAATGTTGGACAGACTTTGATTTAAGCCGAACTTGAGTCTAAAATAAGCTGATTCTTTATTTAGGCGCATATCTATGAACGAAGTTTATTTTGAACACCATACCATTGGTAATTATTTCAAAACCATTGCCATTCACGGTGGCACAGGCATCGAAGTGTCAATTTCCGGCCCGAAGGCAACGCCGCAAAATAGGCGCGAAGACTTAGCACTTAAAAA
>NVUS02000222.1 GCA_002402005.2 OCS116 cluster bacterium
CCTATATTGCGCAAAGATTTTATGCTCGACGCCTATCAGCTGCTTGAAGCGCGGGCTTGGGGTGCGGATTGCATATTGCTGATCATGTCAATGATAGATGATGATTTGGCACATGAGCTTGAAGGCGTGGCGATTGATCTAGGTTTGGATGTGCTGGTGGAAGTGCATGATAAAGTTGAATTAGAACGAGCTTTGGTGTTAAAAACCCCGCTGATTGGCGTGAATAACCGCAACCTCAAAACTTTTGAAACCAGTTTGAGTGTGTCGGAAGATTTGGCGCAATATATCGATGATGACCGGATCATTGTCGGTGAGAGCGGCATTTATACAAAAGCCGATTTGAAACGCCTGAGCCTGAAGAATATTAACTGTTTTTTGATTGGCGAAAGCCTGATGCGCGCGGAAAACGTGGAGTTAGCCACGAAAGATTTGCTGACACGCTAAGCACAAAAAAAGAACAAATATAGAAAATCTTAAGATTTGAGTTGTAAAACAAAATGAGAACATGTATAAAGTTCTTGTTTTGTACTAAACTGATTCTAATCATTAAGGTGAAGATATGTTAACCCGTAAACAATTTGAATTGCTCATGTTTATCAATGAGCGCATTAAAGAAACTGGGGTATCTCCGTCGTTTGACGAGATGAAGGTTGCACTGGATTTAAAATCAAAATCGGGCATTCATCGACTGATCACGGCACTGGAAGAACGCGGTTTTATCCGCCGTTTGCCACACAGAGCCCGCGCGTTAGAAATTATTAAATTGCCCGAATCCGCATCACCCAGTTTGGCACGACAAAAAGGCTTTCAGCCGTCGGTTATTGAGGGCAGCCTAAATAAACCTGAATTGGCTGGTAATGTTACTGAAGCGCCTGCCAATGAAAATAGCATGACATTACCTATTATGGGTACGATTGCTGCTGGTGTGCCGATAGAAGCCATTCAGGAGCATGGCAATGATGTGACTGTGCCGATAGAAATGCTATCGCATGGCGATCACTTTGCGCTTGAAGTGAGTGGTGAATCAATGATTGAAGCCGGTATTTTAGATGGCGACACAGTGATTATCAGACAACAATCTACCGCCAATAATGGCGACATTGTTGTGGCATTGATTGATGAAGAAGAAGCCACGCTAAAACGTTTGCGCAAAAAAGGCGACAGCATTGCGCTCGAAGCCGCCAACCCAGCGTTTGAAACGCGTATTTTTGGCCCAGACAGAGTGCGCATTCAAGGTAAATTGGTTGGGCTCATCCGCCGCTATTAGATTTTATCTAGGGTCGTAAGCAAATTCGATGCGATTGCCAGAAGGTTCATTGATCATGAAATGAACCTTTGGCCCTGCCCCAGAAAATTCTGGCGCAAACTCAACTTTTAGATCTGGCCAATTTTTTATACGGTTGAATAATATATTCAGCTGAGCTTCGTTTGCGACTTTAAAAGCTAGGTGATGCAAGCCAATGTTGTTTTGGCGGTTAAAGCCTATCGGCTGATCAGCTTTGGCTTGCCACAATGTGAGCGTGGATTTGCCATCGCTGACAAAGGCTGCCGGATAAGCCGGTTTTTCGCCAACTTGTTTCCAGCCCAAACCATCCACAAAAAATGCTAGAGTTTTGTCCAATTGAACGGTCAGGCCTAAATGATCAATGCCTAATGTTAGGCATTGATTTTGCGGCACATCATCGCTCATATTATTTTTCCCATTCTTCGCGCATGTCTAAACCCAATTCAACATGGAATTTGTTTTTAAACTGCTCGTTATGTTTGGCATCGACCATAATGTTTAAATTAATCATGCCATCTTCCAAATCATCACGTTGTTTCACTTGGCAATGGCGATAGATCCATGCCAGTTCTGCACCGCGTGCTGGTGACAAGGTCAATTGGTAGAAATGATGGTCTTTTTGCAATACGCTTTCGATGCGTTTTGACAATTCATGCAAACCGGTAGATTTAACTGCTGAGATAGGAATGATGTCATTATCTTCAGCTGCGGTGTTGTTGGTGGCCTCGCGGTCTTCATCTGACAAAAGATCGGTTTTATTCCAAACTTTTATGATTGGAATTTGGTATTGATCACCAATGCCCAAGCCTCGCAAAATTTCATGTACATCAAGTTCTTGTGCTTCAACATCAGCAGATGAAATGTCTTCAACATGCAAGATTAGATCGGCTTCCAATACTTCCTCAAGCGTAGCTCTAAACGCGGCCACCAATTCATGTGGTAAGTTAGAGATAAAACCCACAGTGTCGGACATGATGATGGTCAAACCAGTTGGCAATTCGACCTGCCGCATGGTTGGGTCGAGCGTTGCGAACAACATGTCTTTGACCATAACATCTGCACCAGACAAGACATTGAACAAGCTGGATTTGCCGGCATTTGTATAACCAACCAACGCCACGATTGGGTATGGTATTTTTTTTCGAGCGGCGCGGTGCAAACCACGGGTACGCTTCACTTGGGTCAATTGTTTTTCGAGTTTGGAAATGCGTACTTGAATGGCGCGACGGTCGGACTCGATTTGGGTCTCACCCGGGCCACCAATAAATCCAGTGCCGCCACGTTGGCGCTCCAAATGGGTCCAGCTGCGCACCAATCGACCGCGTTGGTAATTTAAGTTGGCCAAGGCCACTTGCAATTTACCCTCTTTGGTTTGAGCCCGTGCGCCAAAAATTTCCAAAATTAGGCCGGTGCGGTCAAGCACTTTTATACCCCAAGCTTGCTCCAAATTTCTTTGCTGAACGGGAGTTAGCACGGTATTGACCACCACCAATTGGGTCTTGTGGCTCGCTAGCATTTTGCCCAATTCTTCAACTTTGCCCTTGCCAAACATGGTGGCAGGGGTGAATTTATTCACCCGGGTGATTGAAGTGGCGACAATTTTAAGGTCGATGGCTTCGGCCAAGCCAATGGCTTCTTCGAGCTGCGAGTCCATGCTGCGCATGTCGGCATGATCGGACTGTCCGGTGATTTTAACCGATTTCACGCGCGAAAAATCGAGCTGCATGACAAAGCAATGGTCGCCTGCTACCGTTTCAACGTCATGGACATCAACATCGGCATCAAGCGCTGCTAGCGCATCGAACTCTTCTTCGGGCGGGTTTTCTAATTCGTCTATATCTGTAGGTAACATTTATTGTTTATTTTTCTTCTGTGTCTTCAAAATCATATAATTGAATCGGTGTGGTGGGCATAATGGTCGAGATGGCGTGTTTATATACCAATTGTGAATGACCATCACGGCGTAGCAAGACGCTAAAATTATCAAACCAAGTGACTATGCCTTGCAATTTGACACCATTAACCAAAAATACGGTGACTGGATTTTTTTCTTTGCGTACGTTATTTAAAAATACATCTTGTAGGTTATTGGAACGTTCTGAAGCCATTATTTCCCTCATCTTTAGCCAAATTCGGTCAATGGTGACATAACCATCTTAGTCAATGACCATTAAACAAAGATGGGGTGATTGCAAGAAGAAAGCAATCAAATCTAGCGTTTCTTAGAATTAAACCAGATAATTTAAGTTTTATCACCTAAATATCAGTTTTCTCGGCATAAAGATAAAAACTCTCAAACATTTTTTTGGCCATAGCGCCGACCTTGCCACCGGCCACCAAATGATTGTCAATCTTCACCACTGGCATCACAATTGTGGTGGCAGATGATATGAAGGCTTCTTTGGCCAATATCGCTTCACGCAAGCTAAATGGGCGCTCTATTATGGTTAGGTTTTGATCCTCAATCTGTTGCAGAATGGCGGCGCGGGTGATGCCTTTTAAAATGCTGCCATCAGCGCTTTTGGTTATAATTTCATTGTCTTGATTGATGATCCACGCATTGGAGGATGAACCTTCGACCACCAGGCCATCATCATCAACAAACCAAGCCTCAAACGCGCCCTGCTCTTTGGCTTCTTGCTTGGCCATGCAATTTGGCAACAAGCCAATGGTTTTAATGTCGGGCCGCGCCCATCTATTTTCGGGCACGCTAATCACCGAAACGCCGTTTTTATAATGGTTTATTTTGCTCATTGGCGAGACTGATTTGGCGGTCAAAACAATTGATGATTTTACATTTGAAGGTGGGAATGCGTGGTTGCGAGGTGAAACGCCGCGGGTCACTTGCAAATAAATCATACCATCTTTTACATAATTACGCTTGACGGTTTGTTTCATTTTTACGATCAATGCAGCGACCGCCATCGGCATGGCGATTTGTAATTCTGATAAAGAATATTGCAAGCGCGTCATATGGCCGGCAAGATCGATGATTTGGCCAGCTTTAATTTCGCAAACCTCGTAGACGCCATCGGCAAATTGATAACCGCGATCTTCAACATGCACACAGGCCTGACCATGGGGTACAAATTCACCGTTTACAAATGCTATTCTCGACATGTCTCACTCCTTAAAATATTATCTATTTTTCCAATAAGCTAAATTTAGCAAACCAAGCACCGAAATCACTTCCAAACGCCCCAAAATCATGCCTGCACTTAACCACATTTGCAAGCTGGTTTCAAACTGCGAAAATGGATAAACATCTTGTCCTTTGGCCAACATAAAATCGGCAAATGGGCCAATGTTGGCAACTGCGCCAATGGCGTTGAGTAGCGAGGTGTTCAAATCATAATTATAACTGGCAATCACCACTGCTAAGATAACGATCAGCATCATATAAGCAATGAAAAAGCTCCAAATAAGCCGCATGAATTTAGTGTCCAAACGCATATCCAAAAATCGATTGGAGGTGACGCTGTGTGGAAAAGCCAATTGATTGATCTCTATATTGGTGTGTTTGATGAATATCAGCAATCTAAATAATTTCATGCCACCAGCTGTAGTAAAAGATGCGCCGCCAACTAGTGCCAATATATAATAGAAATTTATCGGCTGCCAGTCCGTATTGTATATCAATGCGGTTGTTGATAGGATTGAAACCGCGTCAAACAATGCGTAAAAATAATATTCTGCGGCATCTACCAGCCCGGTTTGTTTGGTAAAATAATTATATATGGTGACGGCAAGTGCAAAAAATATGCATATAACCACAAATATTTTGACCTCAATGTTAAAGTTGAGGCGGGTTTTGGCATGGGTGAATTGGCGGAAGAAGATGATGATTAAAGCCCCGCCGACAAACATACTGAGCATGACGATAAAAGCTGTATAAGGGCTGTCATAATAACTGAACCCGATGGAATGCTGGTTATAACCGGTGGTTGAGATGGTCGATAGAATGATGTTTAGGGCATCAAAGGCCCGCGCACCACCAAACATTAGTGCCACCATTAATATGATGGTGATCAAAGAATAAGTGCCGCCAACCATGGTTAAAATGGGGGCGAAATTGCCGGTTTTTTTAAACTCTGTGCCTAAAAACTTGGAGCTTTTGTCGCGCAAACCACCAATGCCAAACGGGGCTAAAATCAAAACCACCATGGTGATGGTCAGCAATCCGCCACTCCACGCCAACAAATTACGCCATAAAAACAAAGTTTTGGGTATATAGCGTTCATATTGAATGACCGAAACTCCGGTGGTGGTGAGTGCCGACACGGCCTCTATATAGGATTTGGCGAATGAGCCCAAATAGCTATAAAATGGTATGGCTGCGAATATCGGAATGATCACCCAAAAATAAACCAGCAAAAGTATAGAATCGAGCCTGCCCAATGCCTCATATTTGCCTTTGGTAGCCAAAACCAAGGCAGAGCCACAAAAACAGGATAGAATAACCGCTGCGGCAAAAGCATAAACAGTGCGTAAATCACCCATTAAAAGTGCGAATAGCATCAGAAACAGCTCGGCAATGCCGACCATGATGATGCCAACGCCCAAATAATATAAACTGCCGTTCTTATTCATTTTTTGCCTACTTAGCGCGTTTTATTGCCGTGTTGAGTGACTAAATATTGAGATTAGAAGAAATCTATACTCACTCTAAATAATTGTTCGACCTGCTTAACGGCGCTGGCGGTGGCAAAAACCACAACCCGATCACCGGCATTGATGACTAAATCACCATTGGGCATAACAATTTCATCGCCGCGCACAATGGCTCCAATGCGCACGCCATCGGGCAGATCTACATCACGCAAGGGTTTTTTGACCAAAGGAGAGGTTTGCAGTGCTTCGGCTTCAATCACCTCGCCCATACCGTTTAAAATAGAATGCACTCCACGAATCCGCCCGCGACGAACATATTGCAATATGCGTGATACCGTGGTGGATTTGGGGTTGATGTAAGCGTCTATACCGAGTGCGGGGATGAGCGATGTATATTTATCGGAACTTAGCAAGCAAGCGGTTGTGCCGGCACCTTCTTTTTTGGCCATCACCGAGGCCAACATATTGACTTGGTCATTATTGGTGAGCGCTACAAATGTACCAGCGTGCAACACGCCAGCTTCGCGCAATATATCGGCTTCGAGTGCGCTGCCGTGCAATACCAAAGTGTTATTCAACTCATCAGCAATGTCTTCCGCACGTTTGTGGTCATTTTCAATGATTTTTACTTTGACCCCACGGCCGAGGCTTTCGAGCCGTTTTGCGACATAAAGGCCGATATTGCCGCCGCCGGCAATCACCACATGATTGGTTTGTTCGGCACGTTTGCCAAATATACCCAATAAGCGCGACACTTGCTTATAATCGGCAATTAGATAGACATTGTCGCCAACCAGCAAGCTTTCTTGGCTATTGGCGACAATCAATTCGCCATCGCGTTCGATGGCGACAATGACAGAAAATAGATCTGGAAATAACTCGGTTAACTGCTTAATGGGCGTGTCAAGGATCGGGCAATCTTCATCGCAATTGATGCCAACAAGGGCAATTTGATTGCCAACAAAGCCGACCATTTCAAACGCACCGGGCAGAGCCAAACGGGTCACCACTGTTTCGCCGACTTCAATTTCGGGCGAAATAATCACATCAATTGGCGAATGATCGCGGGAGAATAGATCGCCCCATTGCTTGTCTAAATAAGCTTGGGAGCGAATGCGTGCCACTTTGGTTGGCACGTTGAAAATACTATGCGCCACTTGGCAAGCGGCCATATTGACTTCGTCATATAGAGTCACACCGATGATCATATCGGCATTGTCGCAACCCGCCTGTTTGAGAACATCGGGATGGGCACCATGGCCAATCACCGTTTGCACGTCCAATTGATCGGATATAGCTTTGACCAGATCGGGGTTTCGATCTATCACCGTCACATCGTTTTGTTCGCGTGATAGCACTTCAGCGATACCAAAACCCACTTGCCCTGCACCACAGATGACAATTTTCATATAAAACCCTAATATCTTTTTAACCTGCACTTATATTATATAAGGTGTCGGTAAATGAAAAGCCCAAAATGATCACCATAAAATTGTCTCAGTTTTAAATTATGCTGCGCAATATAAACTGTTGTAAATATGATACACTGGTTTAAGGTTGCGATGTATAAACGATTCTAATGAGATATGAATTTTAAGATGAGCCCCAATATCGATAATATATATATTGACCC
>NVUS02000223.1 GCA_002402005.2 OCS116 cluster bacterium
AAATTGCCAATGCGTTTGGCATTTCTAAAGTTCCCAATGGGGTTTATAACTTTTGGCAACGTAATGCCCAAAGCCTCTAACCGTTGTTCAGGTGTTTGATTATCCATTTAGATTTCCTATTTTATGGCATGCAGCCATTTGATCTGTTCCGATGTTGGTGTCAAGCGGTAATTGTTGTTTACAAACATCATCCGCATATTCGCAGCGGGTTCTAAAAACACAGCCAGATGGCGGGTTCAGTGGGCTAGGAATGTCACCAACCAATATTTTGCGACTGCGCACAATGGTTGGGTCTGCCACTGGCACGGCGGATAATAACGCTTGGGTATAGGGGTGGGCAGGGCTTTGGTAAACCTTGCTTGCATTGCCTTGCTCGGCAATGCGCCCCAAATATAAAACCACAACCTGATCGCACAAATATTCCACCACCGATAAATCATGCGCAATAAACAATATGGTCAGGTTTCTCTTGTCGCGCAAATCTTGCATCAGGTTTAGAATTTGCGCTTGCACCGATACATCTAATGCCGAAACACATTCATCTGCCACGATAAATTCGGGGTCAACCGCCAATGCCCGCGCGATGCCAATACGCTGCCTCTGACCACCTGAAAATTCATGCGGATATCGGCTCATATGATCAGCATCTAACCCAACTTCTTCCAACAAAGCCGCCACACGATCTCGCCTGTCCTTACCGCGTTTGCCAATATTATGCGCAACCAAAGCTTCGCCAATCAAATCCCGAATTTTCATGCGTGGGTTTAACGAGGAAAAAGGGTCTTGAAAGATAATCTGCATGCGCTTGCGCATGGCCTTCATGTCTTTCACACCCAATGTTGTAAGCTCTGTGCCATCAAATTTAACCGAGCCAGATGTCGGCTCAATAAGCCGCAAAATAGAGCGACCCAATGTAGTTTTTCCGCTACCACTTTCGCCAACCAAGCCAATGACTGAGCCACGCTGCATATCAAAACTCACGTTTTTTAGCGCATGCACATCGCCAGCCGAAGTTGGGAATATTTTGGATAGGTCTTTAACTGAAAGGAGGGGGGTATTGGTCATTATAGCTCTCCAAAATTAATGCAACGCGAAAAGTGATCTTCGGTCACTTTATGAAGCTCAATGGGCTCTTCGCAGCCCGCGCTTGCATATTGACAGCGCGGCGCAAAAGCACAGCCTTTAGGCATGTCGTGCATGGGCGGCACAGTGCCCGGAATGGCTTCCAACCGCGCGCCATTTTCAATCTGGTCTTTACCCGGAATTGAACCCAACAGACCTTTCGTATACGGATGGCGCGGCCGTGCAAAAATATCAATAACTGGCGCTTGCTCAACAATTTCGCCCGCATACATCACCGCAACCTCATCGGCAATTTCAGCAACCACACCCATATCATGGGTGATGAACAAGATGGACATATTTAGCTCGGCTTGCAATTTGCGCATCAGGTCTAATATTTGGGCTTGAATGGTTACATCCAGCGCGGTGGTCGGCTCATCGGCAATCAAGAAGGCAGGGTTGCAAATCATCGCCATGGCAATCATCACCCGTTGCCGCATGCCGCCTGACATAGAATGTGGGTATTCATCAATGCGTTGTTCAGCGCTTGGTATTTCGACCAATTCGAGCATTTCAATCACCCGTTTATGCAAATCTGCCTTGGAAATATCCTCATGCAAGCTTAACATTTCACCAATTTGATCACCAACCGTGAATAAAGGGTTGAGAGACGACATTGGCTCTTGAAAAATCATCGAAATTTCTTTGCCCCTAATTTTTCGCATGGCCATTTCTTCGATAGATGCCAAATCTATAACATTGTCATTCGAGGTGCGGTATAATGCTTGGCCAGAGGCAATTTGCCCAGGATGCGCCAATAACTGCATCAGAGAAAGTGCGGTCACCGATTTGCCCGACCCGCTTTCGCCCACAATGGCCAATGTCTTGCCTTTTTTAATCGAAAAAGTCACATTCCTAACGGCTTTTGCAGTGTGTCGTTTAAACACAAAATGGGTAGAAAGGTTTTCGACTTTTAAGACCAAATCATCAGCCAA
The DNA here is from genome assembly GCA_002402005.2 of OCS116 cluster bacterium. Classification (GTDB taxonomy): domain Bacteria; phylum Pseudomonadota; class Alphaproteobacteria; order Rhizobiales; family OSC116; genus OCS116. The sequence goes on from NVUS02000223.1 coordinate 2,058, forward strand.
GGCGTTTGCAGAATTTTCTTGTGGGGTGGCATTCATCATATCATCCTCTTTTTAAGGCGTGCGGCTTTGTATATTGTGTCTAAATCTCGAATATAGAAGGTCATCTTAAACCTCTTTAGACAGGCGAGGGTCGAGCGCATCGCGCAGCCCATCACCAACAATTTGCAACGACAATGCACAAAGCGTGATGGCAATGCCCGGCGCCAATATCATCCAATCGGCAATGCCAATATATTGACGCCCAGCATTAATCATCGTGCCCCATGTCGGCGTTTCAGGGTTAATGCCCACGCCTAAAAATGACAGCCCAGCCTCGGCCAACATGGCATAAGCAAATATAAAAGTGGCTTGTACAATGATTGGCGATACCATGTTGCGCAATATATGAAACACCAATATCCGCCACGTAGATGTACCAAGCGCATGCGCCGCTTCAACATAAGCCAATTCCCGAATAACCAAGGTAGAAGCTCGCACAGTTCGGGCAATCCTTGGCGCATAAACGATGGATAAAGCCAGCACCACATTAAATATCGAGCCACCTAAAGCGGCAACCAATGAAATGGCTAGTAATATATCTGGAAATGCCATCATTGCGTCAATAAAACGCGACATAGGCGCATCTAATTTCCTAAAAAATCCTGCCAGCAAACCCAAAATAATGCCCATCACTGACGATAAAGTCGCCACCCCAATGCCAACGGTAAGCGACACACGCCCCGCATAAATGAGCCGTGTTAAGACATCGCGGCCAAATTCATCCGTGCCCAATAGCCAAGTGCCATCTGGGCTGGCCAGCCGATTGCGCACAGACATATCTTTCGGGCTATAGGGTGATATAATTTCGGCCATAACAGCGCCGAAAATAAACACCGCTAAAATTGCCAAACATATCAAAACCGAACGGCGTTGAATGAGTATTTTCCATAAGCTAGCTTCGCTTGGTGCAGCTCCTGACATATCTATCTCCTTAATATTTAACGCGAGGGTCGATGGCGAGATAAAGCATATCGACTAGAAAATTGACCATCACATAAAGCCCAGCCACAATGATAAGGGTGCCTTGAATGGTCGGGTAATCGCGCCTTAAAACCGCGCCAACCACCAAGGAACCAATGCCCGGTAAATTAAACACCCGTTCGGTAACAACTGCGCCAGATATAAGCAATGCCAGAGTGAGGCCAACAATGGTGACGATAGGAATGAGCGCGTTTTTTAACGCGTGGCGCAATACCACCCGCCGCTCACTCATGCCTTTCGAGCGCGCAGTGCGTATGTAATCATCGGCCAATACATCGAGCATGGATGCGCGGGTGAAGCGCAATATAAGCGCAGAATTCACCACGCCAAGCACAATTGCTGGCAATATTAAATGCCACATTCGCTCGAAGAAATTGGCATCTGGCCCGCCATAGCCTGATACAGGAAACCACCCCGTACCCGCCGCAATATATTGCTGAAACAACAAGCCAGTCCAAAAGCTTGGAATGGCAGCGGCAAGCATGGCGAGGGAAAGGGCGGATTGATCGAAGAAAGAACCGCGTCGATAAGCGGCATAAATGCCAATCGGTATGGCAATGCTAACCGCGATTAACAAAGAAAATAGGGTCAGAAATATCGTCGGTTCTGCCCGTTGATAAAGGAGGGTGGTGACGGGCGTATCAAAAAACAAAGAACGGCCAAGGTCTCCGCCGGCAATTTGGGTCATGAAACTAAAATATTGCACAATGATCGGGCGGTTAAGACCCATTTTTTCGCGCAATTCAATGGCATCTTCTGGTGTCGCATCTGGGCCTAAAATTAATGCCGCAGGGTCGCCAGGCGCAATCCTCACAATCACAAATACAACGGTCAGCACAATGAGCATGACAACCAGCATGCCAAATAAGCGGCGGGCAATATAAAGAGGCATTTCAATCTCCCAATCTGAAAGAGTATCAGCGGGAGAGTGTCCCGCTGATGTTTGATATTTTATAGGTTTAGTCGTCTATCGTCGCATTCCAGAAGAAAGGCCAAGGTGTTTTGGTAACGCCATTCAACTTGCTGCTTTTGCCCAACAGTGCGTTAAAGCCACCAATTTTAATGAATGGAACTTGTTCAAACACTTTTTCTTGCAGTTTTGAGAATAAGACCTTGCGTTGTTCTGGGTCTGATACAGATGTGAATTCAGCTAAAATGGCTTCTTTCTCAGCGTCTTTCCAACCCAAACGAGAGGTTGGTGAATACATGCTGTTCAAAGCAGGTTCGGCGATAAACGGAGAATGGGTGATGTAAATATCCCATAATTCTGGGTTGTTACGGCGTTGCCCAAGCGTTGCCCAATCCACAACATCTAATTGCACTTTAAAACCAGCAGCTTCAAGGTTTGCTTTGGCAACTTCAGCCAATTTAAAATGGAACTCATATTGATGAGAGGTCAAGATACGCAACGGTGTACCGTCATATCCTGCTTCTTTTAAATGCCCAGCAGCGGCATCAGCATCATGTACATTATATGCAGATGCACCTGCATCCGTACGCCAGAACCATCCTTCAGGATATAGTGGGCCATCGGTAACAAAAAACGCATCATCGCCAAAAGCAGCAAACAACATATCATCTTCGTTCAATGCAGCTTGTACAGCCAATCTAATGTGTAAATTTGTATTCAGACCATCTTTGTGATTGAACGCAAATATAGGCCAACCAAATGGACGCAATACCATAGGTTCGGCTTTGTCACTGGCTTCTAGGCGTTTAATGGCTTCTACGGGAAGACCATCAGCAAAATCAAATTGTCCAGATAATATGCCTTCAACCCGTGTGTTCGAGTCAGGCACGGGAATAAACCGAATTTCATCCATGCTTTGCGTGCGTGCACCAGAACCGCCATCAGATGGCTCATCACGCGAAACATAATTATCAAATTTCACGAGTTGAATATATTGGTCAGGCTTATGAGCTTCTAATTTATACGGCCCCGTACCAACAACGGCACTAATGTCCTCACCAATATTTTCTTGCGGATATACCACAGCAGCAGAGTTTGAAAACGCTAGAAGTGAAAGCAAAGGCGAATAAGCCGTATTCATTTTAATCATAACCGTGAAATCATCACTGGCTGAAATGCTGTCAATCTTATCGGCAACACCTTTACCACGAGATGCAGTTTTCACCCAACGGTTAAGCGAATCCGCAACATCATGCGCATCCATTGTAGAGCCATCATGGAAGGTAATGCCCTTGCGAATGGCAATGCTATAGCTTTTGCCATCATCGCTAATGGTTGGCATGGTTTCAGCAAGCAGCGGAACCACTTCGAATTTACTGTTAAACGTGAATAAAGTTTCATAAAAATGCTGGGTAACAATCGACACAACATCCTTTGTAGACATCATCGGATCCATCGTGTCTGGCTCGCCCACGATCGCCACATTCACAACATTCTGAGCGGCAAACGCAGTGCCAGTCATCATGCTGGCCAAAGTTGCGGCTGCAATTAAACCTTTTAATACTTTCATTTTCTTTCTCCCTTTTTAAAATACTATCAAGTGATAGCGGTTGGTTACGAGACATTTGTCTCGCTAATTAAGTTATTTGCTTAAATGCGTTGTTTTGATGTTCATATATTTTCACCCTTCTCAGGCTCACCCCAAGGGTTATCAATGATCGGCCAAATGTTTTTAGGCGCATGTTTGTAATTTGTTTCTTTGGGGCTATTTGGGTAGGGTTTGCCAGCATCACAATATATAATTTGATCAGAAATTTCTTTAAAACCAGCGTAGAAGTGATTGGTAGATTTAATCACCAAAATGTCTTGTGAAGACGGATCAATTCCCATATTTTCAAACAGGCTCGGCTCAAAAGCTTGGGCGCGTGTGCTGTTTAAAATCACTTGCACGCCATCGAATTCTATAAGTGCCGACGCCCCCATAGGAACAAACGACTTGCCAAAAGTTTGTTCAGCATTGGAGTTTAATCTCTTAACCCTCACGATTTTATCAATGGGTTGGCCTGTAAATGGTGCGGATTTTGCGCCAAACCTCAGCGGAATAAGCGCATCTTCACCAGCTTTAAAGCAAAGTTGAACCGCAATCGGGTCCCATATCGTGCCGACAGATATTTTAGTATTTTTATGGGTGGCAAGTTGATCAAGCAAACACTGTAAAATCACCGTTCCATCGCCCGCCACGCCGCCGCCTGGGTTATCCCAAACATCGGCAATAACAATTGGTGTTCTATTGTCAGTTGCAAGCGCAAAAGCAGTTTCGGTCGCAATGTTTTCCGATACAGTTTTGGGCATGGACTGGCCGCGAATGTCGATGATTTTTTCGCCAAAATCCCTAGCGAATTGTTCCGCAAGTTTCATATCACCATTATAAATAGCAATCATTTTTGTACCCATCCAAGGGGAATCGCCCGCCATAAACCCATGAATGAGGGAAAGGCTTAAAACACCCTGTTGCTTTTCGGCAGCCATCATGTCATCAACAAATTGACGCATTGGTTGATGAGAAGAGGGGAATACATCAATCATTTTGCAATCAAATTGTGCCATTTGCGGGTTAATTTCGCATTTTATAGTGCGGATCACTAGATCGACAATTTTTTCACCCGTTTGTTCAAAATCCGTATGAGGGAATTCTTTAAAAGCGCATAAAAGGTCTGCAAATTCAAAGCGTTTAGCCGTTAAGTGACTGTGCGGGTCAAGGCTTGCCCCAATGATCGTTTGGTCGCCAACCAGTTCTCTAATCTTTTCAATAAGATCGCCTTCTGGGTCATCATAGCCCTGAGCGATCATCGCTCCATGCAAGCATAGAACCACGCCATCAAGCGGCTCATGTTTAATGGCATTTTTGATTTGGTTTAAAATTTCATCGCGTAATGTTTCATAACAATATTTAGAAACCAAACCACCGGGGTCTGCCCAACAGGTTGTGCCTTCAATTAACGTGATGTCCTCCAAATTAGCTCTTTTACGCAGGTCGACCAACGCTGCAGTGCATAAAGTGGGGGTTTCAGGATGTTGATAGGGTGCTGCATATAGAGACGCTTTAAAATCGTCCAACCCGACAAAAATCGGGCTAAAACTATTGGTCTCGGTAGCTATTCCAGCAACAAATATTCGCATTATGGTCATCACTTAAATTTACATTAATTCTAATTCTGAGGTTAATTTAGGCATTTTTTGTGAATTACTGAACATAAACTTTGGTTTTTAAATAAATTATTTCAATTTTCAGTTTTAATATGGACATTTGTGTGAATTATTCACATAATGGCTTTTAATTACAGAAACAAAAATTTGGATTCACAGGTGCATATGAGCTTTGATATTATTAGCCACATTTCGGACAGGCGGAACAGATTGTCGAAATCAGAAAAGCTAGTGGCTTCTCTTGTTTTGGAGGACACCCAATTTGTAATCGCCAGCAATATTGATGACATTTCAACCAAAGCAGGTGTAAGCATGCCAACTGTAACGCGATTTTGCCGTTCTGTTGGCTTGCAAGGTCTGCGTGAGCTAAAAATAAAACTATCTCAAAACATGAAGTTGGATCAACGGTTTTTAAGCAATGACATGCCGATTCACAATATCGAAGACATTGCCAATAATATTCTCGCAAAAGCCCAACAAGCACTATTTGAGGTTGATCAGCAAATTGATTTGGCAAAGCTAACGGATGTTGTGGATTTGATTTTAAGATCAAATCAGATTTTTGCATTTGGTAATGGTGGCATATCTTCTTTATTGTCCAAAGAAATGGTGATTAGATTTTTTAGGTTTAAAATCAACATCGCAGAATCTAATGACGCAGAAATGCAAAAAATGATGTCTGCCACAGTAGATAAAGGCGATTTGATATTCCTGTTTAGTGTTTCAGGATATAGCGAAAACTTAATAGAATGTGCAAGAATTGCCAAGCAATATGGCGCAAAAATTGTCGCCATCACAAGGCACAATACCCCCTTGTCAAACATCGCAGATCATAAACTTGTTATTGACATCACCGAAGGCAATTATGTCTTGAGACCCACCTCAAGCCGATATGCTTATTTGGCTTTGTTGGATATTCTCGCAAATGGTGTCGCCGCAAAAATGGATGTACAAGCGCTAGAAATTTTAAGGCGACTACGCCAGAATCAAACCGAAGACCAGACAATAAATAATAGCCCACTTGGTGACTAAAAGGTTTATTAGTAAAAAAATAAACAACATAAATTAAAAGAATGGGGATTATAGGCTCAGAGCCATCTATAGACGGGTAGCTATTTCGAAATATATTAGGTACTCAATAATGTTTTAAGGTGTCCAATTGATAATTCTTCGTGCGGCTCGACTAGCTGGCTGGATAATGAGGTTGGATATTACCTCATTTAGTGATAAACGCCTACGGCAGACACTGCGCCAGAACAATATACCTGTGATCAGAGCCTGCAAACACACGGTTACAACGGATAGTAATCACAAGTTTAATATTGCTGCTAAAATAGAACTCTACCGCAGATAATCCCAATCAGAAATGGCTGGTTGATATTCGCTATATTTGAGTATATCCATGGATTTCTATAACCCAAGGCGAAGGCATTCTGCGTTAAGTTGAAAAAGCCCGTTGGCTTTTGAATAAATCGTTGCTTAAATGAGAACATGGAGCGGTACGAAAACGTGACACGACCAGTTGCAGATTTAACGATTTTTGCACCGCGCATAAATGGTGTGCCACCAATAGAGATTGTATCATAATACCAGCGAAATTAACTCCGTTTTTTGAAACGATATATTTAGCAAGCTCGATCGCCACCTGCGGTGACTGAACACCGCACCTTCCTAACCCAGTGTCACTTTCTACCAAGATGGCGATGTTTGAATTTAATGAGGTAAAACATTGGCTCAAGCCATCTGAACCGCTCGGTGTTTGCCAGAGGCGACTCGGCGGCTCATGCTCGGCTGGCACTTTTCGTACAATTGAAGAGGCCAAAAACCGTTAGAAAGTTAGCCAAGTAAAAAAGCTAATTGCAACAGTCTTTTTAATTAATCGCTAACCAATTGAAATAAAATAAATAATTACCAATATTAACGTAATTTTCAAATTACTTTGACGTAATCAACAGAGTTTTGGGGTTCTATTTGTTGCTTATTGTTTTTATCTAAATGTGTTCAAGTTTGTTTGCTTTTCTAATATTAAATTCAGATTAGCCAATTTGATAACACATAATTGATAACAAATAAAAAGAGGGAATTATTAATGAAAAAGATATTATTAGCCAGTGTTGCTTGTGCCGCTATTGCAGTTAGCGCGATTGCGCCAAGCGTTGTGGTTGCTGCTGACAAATCCGAATTGGTTATTGTGCCACGTCAGGTTACGGCATGGGTTCGTAACTTTAACCCATTTAATCAAACGACCAGATTGCCATCCACTCTTGGGTTTATCTACGAGCAATTGGTCATTTTTAACGCCATGAAAGGTGGTAAACCAGAATATCGCTTAGCAGAAGGCCATTCATATTCTGACGATCTAAAAACCCTAACTTTTAACCTTCGTAAAGGTGTTAAATGGTCTGACGGCGAAGCATTTGATGCAGCTGACGTTGCCTATTCTTGGAATTTAGCCAAATCAAACGCAGCCATTGATATTCATTCAATTTGGAGCCTGATGGATGGTTTTGAAATTGTTGATGATCATACCATTAAAATTGTGCTAAAAGGCCCTAATGCCGCTGCTGCATTTAGAATTGTAAGAGCCCCTATCGTTCCTGAACACGCGTGGAAAGATGTTAAAGACCCAATTACATTTACCAACGAAAACCCAATCGGCTCAGGGCCAGTGACTGTTATCGAGCGTTTTACAGAGCAAGTTTACACACAATGCCGTAACCCACATTATTGGGACAATGCAAGCCTGAGTGTCGATTGCTTAAAGTTGCCACAACTTGCAAATAACGATCAAACACTTGCCGCTGCCCAAAAAGGCGAACTTGATTGGTTTGGTTCATTCTTGCCTGACATTGAGAAAACATACGTGGCTAAAGATGCCGACAATCATAAATATTGGTTCCCAGGCGGTCAAATGGTTGCATTTAACTTCAACTTAGAGTCAGAAAATGCTGGCATTAAAATGGCGTTTAATGATGTTAACTTCCGCCGTGCAATGTCCATGGCTATGGATCGTGACGCCATGGTAAATGTTGCAGGTTACGGTTATCCAACGTTGAACGATTACGCCTCCGCTCTTGGTCGTGGTTATCATTCTTGGAACAACGAAAAAGCCCAAGCTGATTTCGGCAAATATACGCAGCTAAACATTGAAGCAGCAAAAGCATTGCTAGCTGAAAGCGGCTATAAAGATAGCGATGGCGATGGCAAGATTGAAAACCCAGATGGCAGCGCCATTAAGTTTGACATTCTTGTGCCAAATGGTTGGACTGACTGGATAAACACAGTGCAAATTGCCATAGAAGGTCTACAGGAAATCGGCATTGACGCAAAAATATCGACTCCAGAATCATCTGCTTGGAGACAAGCATTGATCGATGGTTCATATGAAAGTGGTATGAATTCTTACCGCAATGGCGTCACACCGCATCTTCAATATGATGCTGCTTTCCATAGCCGTCATAAAGATAAAACACGTTATGCTTCAACTCGTTTCTCAATGCCAGCGTTAGACAAAGCATTAGATGCATTCTATGCAACGGGCGATCAAGCAGAGCAAAAGAAAATCATGGATGAAATTCAGTATATCGTTGCTGAAAACATGCCATTGATTCCGGTGTTTAATAACCCAACATGGTATCAGTATAACACCGCTAGGTTTACGGGCTTCTTTAGCGCTGACAACCCAGGTGGCAACCCAGCCATTGATACCGCCAACCCTGAACGTTTGTTACACTTATTGTCTATCAAACCAAAAGGTTAAGCCTTAAAGAAACGCCCCAAAGCAGTATAATCCTGCTTTGGGGTATTTTAACAATTTCAGAATTTTTAAACCAAGCTTTGATACGCTCACCACCCAATGATAAGAGGCCTATATGCGCTACGTTTTGAGACGACTATTTTTCTATCTCATTGCCTTTTTTTGTGCAGCCACATTCAACTTTATTTTACCCCGTTTAATGCCGGGCGACCCCATTACTATCATGTTTTCCTCACAAGGCAACAACTTACCAATTGAAAGCCTAAACGCACTAAAAGCCACATTCGGGTTTATTGACGGCCCCTTGCACGAACAATATTTCGCCTATCTAAAAAGCGTCTTTACCTGGGATTTAGGCTATAGCGTGCAATATTACCCGCAAAGCGTAAATGACGTTCTTAACCGCTCAATTTTATGGACATTATTCTTAGTCGGCATTTCATCAGTCATCAGTTTCTCACTCGGTTCACTCGCTGGCATATACGCCGCTTGGCACCGTGGCGGTACTTTTGACACCATATTATCGCCATTGTCATTGGTGATGCAATCCATGCCAGCAGTCATTATATCGCTATTTTTCTTATTCACGTTTGGTGTCGCATTAGATTGGTTACCAACTGGCTATGCTTACAATATTGATTATGACCCAGAATGGAGTTTCAAATATATTGCCAGCGTTCTGGAACATGCCATCATGCCCATAACCACATTGGTCATTGTGCAAATCGGCGGCTATCTAATCACCATCCGCAATAACATGATTAATCTATTGGGCGAGGATTACATCGTTATGGCGCGCGCAAAGGGCCTCAGCGAAAAGCGCGTGATGTTAAATTACGGCGCCCGAAACGCCATGCTGCCATTGGTCACCACATTTGCCATGACAATCGGCGTGGTGCTTGGTGGCTCGCTCATAACCGAATATGTGTTCAATTACCCAGGCCTCGGCAACACGCTTTACCAAGCCATCACCAACCGAGATTACCCAGTCATTCAAGGCCAATTGCTCATCATGACATTGGCCATGCTCACCATGAATTTTTTAGCCGATATGGCCTACGTATATCTCGATCCACGCCTCAGAAAAGCATAATGAATAGGCCTGAATTTAATAAACAGAACAAAGTTAAAGGTTTGAAATGTCTAGAATATTAACACTTTTAAAACGCAATAAAAAAGCCAGTTTTGGCATGATTATCTTACTGGTTTATGTCTTCATTGCATTATTTGCAGATGTGATAACCGATCATGACCCAATTAAACGTGTCGCCCGGCCACATCAAGAGCCAAGTATCGAGCATTTAATGGGCACAACCCGCATGGGTCGCGATGTTTACACCCAATTTGTGCATGGCACACGCACCTCAATTGCTGTCGGTTTTTCGGCGGGCTTCATCATTATGGCGCTCGGCACAATTTTGGGCATAAGTGCCGGCTATTTTGGCGGCAAAGTCGACGAGGTGATTAATTTTTTCACCAACATTGCATTGGTCATCCCGCAACTGCCACTGCTATTGGTATTGGCTGCATTTCTAGGCGAATCCTCCCCAACCACCATCGCATTAATCATTGGTTTTACAAGCTGGGCATGGGGCGCACGGGTCACACGCGCACAAACCATGGCACTCAGCAAAAAGGAATTCATTCAATCAGCAGAACTTGCAGGCGAAAGCCGCTGGCGCATTCTATTGGTCGAATTATTACCCAATCTTGCATCAATCATTGGCGCAAACTTCATTGGCAGCGTACTTTTCACAGTAATCACCCAAGCAACGATAGAATTTTTAGGGCTCGGCAACCCGCTCACCATGAGCTGGGGCACGATGCTATATAACGCCCAAAACACCAGCGCAATGCACGTTGGCGCATGGTGGGAAATTTTAACCCCATCGATCGCAATTGCGGTTCTAGGCGTTGCCTTAGCATTGCTCAATTTTGGCATTGATGAAATTTCCAATACCAAATTACGCACATTTTCTGGCTTGCGCATATTTAACAGGCGCATTGCTGCCATCGAATATGAAAAAAGCTTAACTGCGCAGGAGGAACACTCATGAGCAAACAGCCAAACCCAGAAAATATACTAGAAATCCGCAACCTTTGCGTAGATTACATTTTGAACGATGGCGAATTTAGCGCCGTTAAAAATGTCAGCTTCCACATTAAAAAAGGCGAAATATTTGGCCTTGCTGGAGAAAGCGGCTGCGGCAAATCCACCATCGCATTCGCCATTAACCGCCTATTGCAACCCCCCGCATATATATCAAATGGCGAGATATACCTAGACGGCGAAAACGTACTAAAAAAAGACGATGAAGCCCTATCGCGCATTCGCTGGAGCAAAGTCTCCATGGTATTCCAAAGCGCGATGAACAGCCTAAACCCCGTCATCACAGTGTTCGAACAATTCAGAGACATGCTCAAGCGCCACAAAGGTTTCAACAAATCACAAGCCCAAAAACGAACCCGCGAATTGCTAGAACTGGTCGGCATTGAACCCGCACGTTTTAAAGATTATCCGCATCAATTTTCAGGCGGCATGCGCCAACGCATTGTCATCGCCATTGCTTTAGCCTTAAACCCCGACTTGGTGGTTATGGACGAACCCACAACCGCGTTAGATGTAGTTGTACAACGCGAAATCCTGCAAGAAATTTATAAATTACGCAAAAAATTCGGCTTTTCCATTCTATTCATCACGCATGACTTAAGTTTAATGACCCAATTCTGCGACCGAATCGGCGTCATGCTAGAAGGTGAATTGGTCGAAGTCGCCACAGCAAAAGACATCTTAAACGCGCCCCAGCACGAATATACCAAAAAATTATGGGATGCAATTCCAACACCATTTGGCGACAGCGTGATGAGTCAATTTGCAACGCAAAAAGTATAGATTAGGAGTGACCGATGAGTGATACAATGAACGAAACCCCAGATACACCCGACGACGTAATCCTAAGCGTCAAAAATTTGGTCAAAACATTTCACACTGGCCTCGGCTTCAAACGCAAAGAAATACACGCCCTTCGTGGCATTAGTTTCAACCTCCGAAAAGGCCGCGCATTGGCCTTAGTCGGCGAATCTGGTTCAGGTAAATCAACCGTTGCCCGAGTGCTGACAAAAATGTACGCCGCAACATCTGGCGAAATCAGGCTAAATAACAAAAACCTAGACGAATATGACACCCGCGAAGAATTATTCGCTTATCGCCGCGCCGTACAAATGATTTTTCAAGATCCATTCGGCTCACTAAACCCAGCCCACAAAGTTTTTCATCACATTGCGCGGCCTTTATGCTGCCATGGCAAGGTCAAAAACAAAGCCGACCTCAAACAACAAGTCTTCAACATTCTAGAACAAGTCGAGCTCGACCCAGAAATTACAGCCTACAAATACCCGCATGAGTTATCAGGTGGCCAACGCCAACGCGTGGCCTTAGGTAGAACCTTAGCCGTCGATGCCGATATTGTCTTGGCTGATGAACCAACCTCCATGCTGGATGTCTCCATCCGTATCGACGTTCTAAACCTACTCAAACGTATGAAAGATGATGCAGACAAAGCGTTCCTATACATCACCCACGACATCGCCACAGCGCGTTATTTTGCCGAAGACATCGCAGTATTATACCAAGGCCAAATTGTCGAATGGGGCAAAACCGGAGAGGTAATCGACAATCCACAACACCCATATACCAAATTACTTTTATCCGCCGTGCCCGACGCACGCATTCGGTTTGACGAAATCACCAAAGAACAACTTTATTATATTGAACATGCCGATGAAATTCGTAAAATAAGCACAAAAACCGTCACCGAAGTGAAAAAAATAAACCCAAACCATTTCATGCTCCAACACGAATTTTCAATGCTATAACAGATGAATATAATGTCTAATATATAGATAAAATCAGACGTGCAACAACAAGTACAGCAAACCAAAAGAGGACATATATGTCAATCCAAGTCAAAAACTTCAAAACAGTCGGGTTGCCGAACCTTAATGAAACCCTATATATTGATGATGATGGCCTATTGGTAGAAAAACTCGCCTCTGCCGACAACGCACAAATCTTAGATTGCCAAGGCGCCTATTTATCATTGGGCTGGGCAGATTTACACGTCCACGTTTGGTATGGCGGCACAGACCTATCCATCCGCGCACATGAAGCAGGCATCATGTATGGCGTCACCGCCATGGCCGATGCAGGCTCTGCGGGCGAAGCCAATTTTCATGGCCTGCGTGAATATGTCATGGACACCCACAAAGAGACCATCAAAGCCTTCATTAACATTGGCACCATCGGCTTAGTCGCCTGTAACCGAGTGACAGAATTGGCCGATGACAACGCGGTCAATGTCGAGCGCACCCTAAAAGTCATCGAACAAAATCGCGATGTCATTTGCGGCATTAAAATACGCTCGGGCAATGTAATCGCCCGCGTTCACGGCGTCGAAACCGTACACATTGCCAAAAAAGTCGCCAATAAAGCTGGCTTGCCATTAATGATACACATTGGCGAAGCCCCACCCACATTAGATGAAATATTCGACATTCTAACCGAAGGTGACATCATCACCCATTGCTTTCACGGCAAAGACGGCAATACAATCATTGACACCGCCTATATTTTCGAGCGTGCCCAACAATTGGCTAAACGCGGCATCCTGCTCGACATTGGCCATGGTTCAGCTTCGTTAGATTTCAACGTCGCCCGCAATGCCATCGAAAAAGGCCTCATCCCCTATTCAATCTCAACCGATCTACATTGCCATGATTTC
>NVUS02000224.1 GCA_002402005.2 OCS116 cluster bacterium
GTCAATATGCCGGTAGCCAGCAGCCAATGCCCAGCCGACTACATTATAGCAATCATCACCCTTAAAACCGCCGCTGCCAAAACCGATTTGCGGAATGCCATTTATGGTTTTTTCGGTCATGTTTAACTCACTTATGAAAATAAATATTTTTCCGTAAGCTTAGCAGATGATTTTATTTTTGGCTATTTCTTGACTTGGCTAAGTAGAAAAATCCCGCCAATCACCAATATTGTGCCGATCAAATGGTAAAAGGTAAAACTCTCGCCCAATGTCAATACCGCAAAAATGCTAGTGAATATCGGCCCAATGCCGATGGATATAGAGGTCGGGCCACTGCCAATTCTATTGACCGCTTCGGCCAATAAATAAGACGGGATGACCGTGCCAATGATGGCGGTGATAAAACTCAACCACAAAACATAAGTGCTGACATCTAAAAACTCCAAACCTGACGAGAATGAAACATGCACAAATATTGTCATTGATGCCGCCACCATAGCGATGGAGGTGAACATACGGCTGCCCATAATTTTTATTGGTGATTTTTGAAACAGGATATAACAAGCAAAAGTAAACGCCGCGCCGAGCACCAATAAGCCGCCTTTGAGTGCATCGTCACCACTTACATTCAGCTCATTGCCAAACATGATGGCAATGCCGGCATACGCCAAAATCATCGCGGCAAATTGCTTGAGCGATATTTTTTCGCGGTAAACCATATAGCCCAATATGGCCACAAAGGTCGGGTAGGTGAATAATATAATGCGCTCTAATTGGGCGCTGATATAATGGATGCCCAACAAGTCCAAATAGGTGGCGATATAATAGCCCATTATGCCCAATATGCAGGTTTGCAATATCAGCATCGGGGTGAATTTGACTTGCCCCTTGCGGCTGCGATAGACAAAATAGCCAATGATGATATAGATGGGCGCAGACATGATCATCCGCCACATGATGACAATCTCAGTCGGCACACCTTCGGCATAAAGCAGTTTGATCAGCACGGGCTTTAACGAAAAAAACGCCGCACCCAATAAGGCGCAAACAATGCCTATCGGGTCTAATTTAGTCGGTATTTCGGGTGTGCTATTTTCGGACATGCTCACTTATATGAGTTTCTGATCTATAAGTCACGTCAATATAACTGACCTATATATCAATATATTTGAACTTACCGGTTTTCTAGCGGTTTCTGGGGTGAGCTAATTCATGAATGTTACGCAGATAATCGGCATTGACCTCGGTATATATTTGCGTGGTTGACAGGCTGGCATGGCCGAGCAATTCTTGAATGGTGCGCAAATCACCGCCAGCGGTTAGCAAATGGGTGGCAAAGCTATGGCGCAATGCATGCGGCGTGGCGCTTTCAGGTAAACCCAATTGATAACGTAATTTCTCGGTCTTTTTCTGTACCGATCTTGCGCCCAAACGCTTGCCCCGCACCCCATAAAATAACGGGTCATTGGCCTCACTGACATAGGGGCAAAGCTCTTGATAGGTTGCGATGGATTGAATGGCAATCGGTAATATCGGCACGATGCGGGTTTTGTTGCCTTTACCCACAATCGACATCACACCAGATTTGATGCTGTATAAATCCTTGCCATTTATGTTCAAAGCCACAGATATGCGCAAGCCGCAGCCATAAAGCAATATCATAACCGCAGTGTCACGCGCATCGACCCATGCATCATCTTCGGAGGTTTTGCTGCGCGCCACATTTTTCACCTCGGCAATCAATTTTTTGCTCATATCCGGGCTGAGTGGCTTTGGCAGACTATGCGCAATCTTAGGTGAACGGATGTTTTTAATGTCCGCATTGATCAGAATGTTGTTTTTTTCCAGATATTTAAAAAATGAACGCAAAGAAGACAATTTACGTGCCATCGACCTAGCACCCAATCCATCATTACGCCTTGCGGCCAAAAAACTTCGAAAATCCTGCAAGCTCAAATCTTCCAACGCTCGCATGCTGGCATAATCACCCAAATGATCGGTAAGAAAACTAAAAAACCCCTGCATATCCGCCAAATAAGCATCAATGGTTTTATTGGCACTGCGTTTTTCGCTGATCAACCAGATCAACCAATTGCGCAAATGCCGGTTGACCGGTGCAGTGCACTCCGCCAGCACACTATCTTGCTCAGATAATAATTGTTTTAATTTTTCGGCGGTGGTGATCATGTCTATGCATAGCATAAAAATCTTAAGAATAAAAAAAGGTATATAAAACGCGTTTTCAACCGATGTTTTTCACTTGATTTCGATAAATGTTCACTATATGTTCTAGTTTAATAACATTCTAAAACGAGGTGATATATGATCAAAGGAAGCTGTCTTTGTGGCAAAATTAAATTCAAAATTTCTGGCGAACCATTTTCGTTAAGTTATTGCCATTGTTCCCGATGTCGTAAAGCTGCGGGAGTATTCTCGGCAGTTCTAATCGGCAAAGCCGACAATCTTGTGGTGACTGAAGGCCAATCCGAAATCGCTAAATTCTTGCCCGGTTCAGACGGAAAATTTGAACGCTGTTTTTGCAAGCATTGCGGCACGTCTTTGGGCGATATGGGAACTGGCGATGTTTATGTCATTGCCGCCTCGGCTTTGGATGACGACCTAGCCATGCGCCCAACCGTGCACATTCACACAGACTCAAAACCCAACTGGTACGAGATTGTTGATGATTTGCAAAAATTTGGAGGTGATTATATTGACGAAAAATGAATTGAATTTATTGCAAGATGGTAATTCTTAAAACCATCATCCCAAAATAAAACCCCACCAAAGCATGGTGGGGTTGTTATTCATATATGAAAATCTAATTTATATCGATTAGATAATTTTTTGACCTGTCGCTGCCCAATCACGTTCAAAACCGGCTAGGCCTTGATCTGTAAGAACATGCTTCACCAAACCTTTGGCCACACCTGGTGGAATGGTCGCCACATCAGCGCCAGCCAATGCGCAATCTTTCACATGGTTGGCAGAGCGAATAGAGGCCGCCAAAATTTCAGTGTCAAAACCATAATTGTCATAAATGGTGCGGATGTCTTCAATAAGCTCCATGCCATCAATGTTAATGTCATCCAAACGGCCAATGAACGGCGATACAAATGTTGCACCGGCTTTGGCAGCCAATAAAGCTTGGTTGGCGCTAAAGCATAAAGTCACATTGGTTTTTGTGCCATCGTTAGTGAGCGCACGGCAAGCGCGCAAGCCGTCAAATGTCAATGGCAATTTAACGCAAACATTGTCAGCCAATTTACGCAGCACTTCGGCTTCTTTCATCATTTGCTCATATTCCATAGAGGCAACTTCGGCGCTTACCGGACCGTCGATAAAACCACAGATTTCTTTCACAACTTCTTTAAAGTCCCGACCGGATTTAAAAATCAAAGATGGGTTGGTGGTCACACCGTCCACAAGGCCAGTTTCGTCTAGCTCTTTAATGGCAGCAACGTCGGCTGTGTCGATAAAAAATTTCATGGTTTTTCCTCTAAAATTGTTACGCTGCTGTTTTATGCCAATTTTTAGATTTTGCATAGACAAATTTCGTCTATATAGTAAATGGTATTCGATATATCGGCAAAATTAGTGATGCGAAAAGGCGCGGATAAATGACAATTATAAATGTTTTATTGCCATTGGCCATTGCCGATGCCTATTCCTACCTGCTGCCCGATGAGCTGCACGCCCAAGTCGGCGATTTTGTCGAAGTGCCATTGGGCAACCGCAAGATGATCGGCGTGGTGTGGCCTGATGATGGCACAAAACCGCCAGTCAAAACCGCCAAACTAAAAGCAGTCATCAGCCTGGTTGATATGAAGCCACTGCCACTAGATTTGGTAAAATTCCTCAATTGGGTATGCGATTATTACATCAGCCCCAAAGGCATGGGTTTGCGCTTGGTGATGAATGTGCCAGAGGCAATTGGTCTTGTGCAGAACATTGATGCGGTGCGTATGGGCACAGGCGAAGTTGAACGCAGCACCAAAGCCCGCGATCAAGTGTTAGACATTTGCGAAAGCGGCGAGACATTTCGCAAATCCGACCTCGCCAAACAAGCCGGGGTGAGTGTGGCGGTGGTCAACGGCCTGCTAAAAATGGGTGCATTGTCCAAAACCCAAATGCCCAAATTCGCCAAATTCAAAACCCCAAAAACTGATCATAATTTGGCCGATCTAGCCGATGATCAACACAATGCCGCCAATGCCATCTGCCAAGCTGTAGCGGCCGAAAAATTCGAAACATTTTTATTGGATGGGGTCACCGGGTCCGGCAAAACCGAAGTTTATTTCGCCGCCATCGCCCAAGCCATAAAGCAAGGCAAACAAGCCGTGGTTTTGTTGCCCGAGATTGCCCTAACCGTAAATTTCCTACAAAGATTCGAAAACCGCTTCGGCGTCGAACCAGCCCCATGGCATAGCGGTCTGGCCAAAGGCGCGCGCGAACGGGTATGGCGCGCGGTAGCATCGGGCGAAGCCAAAATCGTCATCGGCGCAAGGTCGGCTTTGTTTTTGCCGTTCGATAATTTAGGCCTCATCGTGGTCGATGAAGAGCATGACGGTGCGTATAAACAAGATAGTGGCGTCATGTATCATGCGCGCGATATGTCGGTGGTCAAAGCCAGTATCGGCAAATTCCCACTCATCCTAGCCAGTGCCACACCATCGCTAGAAACCTATCTCAACGCCACATCTGGCCGCTACACGCATCTGGTTCTCGACAAACGCCACGGCGGCGCAAAAATGCCACACGTTAGATCAATCGATCTACGCGAACACCAACCCGAGTCGCAAAAATTCCTGTCCGAGCCGCGCATTAGTGCAATGAGAACCAAATTGGACGCTGGCGAACAAAGCTTATTATTCCTCAACCGCCGTGGCTACGCCCCACTTACCCTATGCCGCGCTTGTGGTCATAGAATAGCCTGCCCACAATGCGATGCATGGCTGGTCGAACATCGGTTCAACAACCGCCTCATGTGCCATCATTGCGGTATTTCAATAGTCAAACCAACCAAATGCACCGAATGCGAAGCCGAAGATAAATTGGTCGCCTGTGGCCCCGGCGTTGAGCGCATATTCGAAGAGGTCGAATTGCTA
>NVUS02000225.1 GCA_002402005.2 OCS116 cluster bacterium
AGGCCAATTGCCTCGCGGATCGAGGCGCGGGAGGCGTTGAACACTGCGGCTAATTTGCGTTCCGACGGTAATTTATCGCCAGCATTTAATATGCCTTCGGCCATCTGGGTTTGGATGTGGTCGATGATGCGGTCTGAAATTTTGGCGTTAAACGGTTTGGTTGACATGAGCGGCATCTTGTGGTTAATTGGCTTAACTGGTCAGACCAGTTAATTGAAATTAGCATGATGAGGGAAAAATGCAACTTAAACATTGTCATAATATTGAA
This sequence comes from OCS116 cluster bacterium, assembly GCA_002402005.2. Taxonomy (GTDB): domain Bacteria; phylum Pseudomonadota; class Alphaproteobacteria; order Rhizobiales; family OSC116; genus OCS116. The sequence continues at coordinate 269 of NVUS02000225.1, forward strand.
GATTTTCGCAAAATGGCCAAAAGTCGCGTGCCTGGCCCTTTATTCCATTATATTGATGGTGGGGCGGATGATGAAGTGACGTTGCGCCGCAATACAGATGCTTATAATGATTATGACTTGATACCCAATGGGTTGGCAGATGTGGCAAATATTGACCTTTCGACCACAATATTGGGACAAAAAATCAACAGCCCGTTATTTTTAGCGCCGACTGGCATGAGCCGGTTATTTCACCATGAGGGGGAATATGCCACCTCGAAAGCGGCGGAAAAATTTGGCACTTATTTTGCTTTGTCAACGTTATCCTCGGTTAGCATTGAAGATGTGGGGGCGCATACGGATGGCCCGAAAATGTTCCAAATTTACATTCATAAAGACCGTGGCCTGACCTATGAATTGATTGAACGCTGTAAAAAGGCCAAATTCACCTCACTTTGCTTGACCATTGATACCATTGTGGCGGGCAATAGGGAGCGGGATTTGCGCACGGGCATGACCATGCCGCCTAAATTTACCCCGTCTAGTTTGGCAAGTTTTGCCATGCGGCCACGTTGGGTTTACAATTATTTGACCCATGACGATTTTAATTTGGCCAACTTAGAAGGCCGCACCGAAAAAGGCAGTAAAGAAGACATTTCGGTGATTGATTATATCAACTCGCAATTTGATACCAACCTATGTTGGGACGATGCCAAACAGGCGATTGATGCTTGGGGCGGCCCGTTTGCCATTAAGGGTGTGATGTCGGTTGAAGATGCCAAACGCTCGGTTGATGTCGGTGCATCGGCGATTATGATTAGCAACCATGGTGGCAGACAGCTTGACCATAGCCCTGCGCCATTTGATTTGTTGGAAGAGATTGTTGATGCGGTTGGCGGACAAATAGAAATTATTTGCGATGGTGGCGTGAAACGCGGCACACATGTATTGAAGGCGTTGGCTTTGGGTGCAGATGCTTGCTCTATGGGTCGTTCTTATTTATATGGCCTTGGCGCTGGTGGGCAAGCGGGCGTTGAAGCTGTACTGGCTATGTTTGAAGCTGAATTAAAACGCGATATGATGTTGATGGGTTTGAATAGCTTGAGCAAATTAGACCGTAGCAAAGTGCGTAAGCGCAATTGGTAGTTAGCGCTTATATTCTAAGAAAATTTCTTCGGGTTTGGCAGTTTTTTGTTTGAGAAAATCGACAAAAGCTCTGACCCGTTTTGAGAGCAGCGACTTATCTTGATAAAACATATAGACGGCAGCTTCTTCAACGGTATAAGTTGGCAACAATCTAACTAATTTGCCTTCATTCACATAGGTTTCGACCAAAAAACGCGGATAATAGCTGATACCCAGTCCCATCAGGCTGGCCTCTAATGCATGAAACATATTATAGGGTTTATAGCGCGGTTTTGGCCGGTGAGTGATGATTTTACCGGCAACGGTAAATTGCCAATTTTGGTTGTCATCATTGGTAATGAGGTCAAAATCGGCCAACTGATTTGGATGAGTGAGCAAAGCTTGGCTTGATGTATAATCAGTCGATGCAACAAGCCATTTTTCGTTGGCAAACATTTTGACCATTTTCCAATCATTAGGGCCTTCTGCCGCTAATTTTACCGCCACATCTATTTTTTTGGCTTCAAAATCGTGAATTATATGCGCCTTTTCGAGCAGAATATTGACCTTTGGCCATTTTTGTAAAAATTCTATAATCCAAGCATTGACCACTATGTTGAGCATGCCCTCGGGTACAGATAAGGTGATGTTGCCCTCTAAAATGTCTTCATCATTATGTAAAATGCCTAGCTCTTCATCTAACTTTTTAAAATTGGGTGACAATTGATTATAATAGGCTTCGCCCTCGGTGGTTAGGTGCAAATGATGGGCGCTGCGGTGCAGTAATTTAACGCCTAAATCTTGCTCTAGATTTTTGAGCCGGCGTGACAATGTTGGGGCGGGAATGCCCAATTGAGCGGCGGCGGCTTGCAGGCTGCCGGCATCGACAATGGCGCAAAAATTATAGAAATTCTCTAAATTTTTATGTTTCATTTTTGAAATCTCAATATTCATTATTGACTATATACGATTATAAATGAATTTTATAAATTGTGTCCATAATTAATTTTAAGGAAAAATTATGAGATTTATATCTGCTAAATTGGCGCCTATTGTTATAGGTTTGATCATCATGCCCGTAATGATTACTGGGCTTCCGCTCATTGTATTGTTACAGAAAATACCTTATGAAAACCCGCAATTTTGGGCCATTTGGCGCGATTCTTTAAGCAATGTCGCGCCTTATGCGATACCGTTAGCCCTTGGCACTGCGGTTGTGGCGCGGCTTATTGTTGGGCGGCTTACCATTTTACCAACACAGCCGGTTGAAGCCATGCCGTCAACACGGGCGGCAAAAGCCTCGTAACTTATTAATCTTGAAATGAGATGGCAATTTGCGCTGCCAATTTTGCATTGTTTAAAACCAATACAATGTTGGTGGCGAGGCTTTTGCCTTGGGTCAGCTCGCTCACCCGTGCCAATAGGAATGGCGTGGCGAGTTTGCCGAGGATATTTTGTTCGGCAGCTTCTTTGAGTGCTTGATCGATATATTGAGTGATTTCGGCTTCGGGCATGGCGGCTTCTTTAGGCACTGGGTTGGCGATGATGACGCCGCCATTTAGACCTACATCCCATTTGATTTTGAGCACTTGAGCGATGGCATCGGGTGTGGTTAAATTATAATCAACATTATGGGCGCTGGTTCGGGCGTAGAAAGCCGGTAGGCTGTCGGTTTGATAGCCGATGACCGGCACGCCTTTGGTTTCTAGATATTCTAAGGTTAAGCCCAGATTCAAAATCGATTTGATGCCGGCGCAGATGACCGCAACGTTGGTTTGCGACAGCTCTTCTAAATCGGCTGAAATATCGAAGCTGGTTTCTGCACCTCTATGCACACCGCCAATGCCGCCGGTGGCGAAAATTTTAATCCCAGCCAGTTCGGCAATGATCATGGTTGAAGCGACTGTGGTGGCGCCGATTTTTTTGGATGCCAGAAGAAACGCCACATCACGACGGCTGACTTTGGTGGCGGCTTGGCCTTCTTTGGCGAGGCGTTCAATGTCATCCGCTGACAAGCCGACTTTTAATTTTCCGTCCATAATGGCGATGGTGGCGGGTGTTGCGCCTTGATCGCGGATCACTTGTTCGACTTGGCCGGCCATTTGCACATTTTGCGGATAGGGCATGCCGTGCGAAATGATGGTGGATTCGAGTGCCACAACTGGTTGATTGGCGGCTAGGGCTTGGGCAACTTCGGGCGCGATGTCTAAATAGGTGGCAAACTTATTGGTCATTTTGGCTCTCCATTAATTTCGTTACGGCTTCGAAATTTAAATTTTTATTGATGGTAAATTCTGATTGCGCGGTGAAAAAAGCGCAGGCTTGGGCGAATTGAATTTGTTCGGATTGGGTTTTTTTATTTATGAACGCATAGAGCAAGCCGGCCATAAAAGCATCGCCAGCGCCGTTGACATTGCTGATCTCGCCGGTGAATGCGGCTACAAACTCAGCGCAAATGCCGGCATTGTCTTGCACTGAGCTGTAAATGCCTTTTGCACCCAAAGTGATGTAGAGGCGTTGTAGGCCTTGCTGGTGAAAAAAAGCGGCGATATGTTCGAAATCATCTTGACCATTGACCATGCTGCCAGCCAATATTTCGGCTTCATTTATATTTGGTTTTAGGCAGAATATCGACTTGATATGGGCGCTGAATTTTGCGGCTTTGGCGGCTGATACG
>NVUS02000226.1 GCA_002402005.2 OCS116 cluster bacterium
ACAATTTGGCAAACATCTCAACCAATTCCAAGCCTTACAATTTAAATTAGCCGACATGTTAACCGAGCTTAAAGCCGCCAAACTCATGGTCTATAACGCCGCCGCCAGCATAGATGACAAATCGGCTGATAAAACCGAAACCTGCGCCATGGCCAAACGCTTCGCCACCGATGCCTGTTTCAATATTGTCGACGAGGCGCTACAATTACACGGCGGCTACGGCTATATTAAAGAATACGGCGTCGAACGCGTATTGCGCGATTTACGCGTGCATCGCATCCTAGAAGGCACCAACGAAATCATGCGCCTAATCATCGCCCGCAACGCCATAAAAAAAGCCGAACAAGGCAGCTTATTCATTTAGAGGGAAGATAAAAATGACAAATATTGGTTTTATAGGCCTAGGCAATATGGGCAGCCCCATGGCCGCAAATCTAATCAAAGCCGGCCATCATGTAACCGGTTTCGATCTATCGGCTGATGCGCTCGCTGCATTCAAAGCCATTGGCGGCATCCCAGCCTCATCGGCCATAGATGCGGTAATCGATGCCGACATCGTCATCACCATGCTCCCCGCTGGTAAACATGTCGATGCTGTTTATTGCGGCGAGGGCGGCTTGCTCACCGCCGCCAAATCAGGCACATTATTCCTCGACAGCTCGACCATAGATGTCGAAACCGCTCGCAAAGTCGCATCCGCCGCAGCCGATGCCAATATGCTAATGATGGATACCCCCGTTTCAGGCGGTGTTGGCGCAGCAATCGCCGGCACACTCACCTTCATGTGCGGCGGCAGTGATGAAGCCTTCGCCAAAGCCAAGCCGATATTAGACGTTGTCGGTGGCAACATCATCCACGCCGGCGCGTCAGGCACAGGTCAAGCTGCCAAAATCTGTAACAATATGATGCTTGGCATTCAAATGATCTCAGTCTGCGAAGCCTTCGCTATGGCCGATGCCCTAGGCCTAGATCGTCAAAAATTATACGATATTTCAAGCAAAGCCTCAGGTCAATGCTGGTCACTCACCACCTATTGCCCCGTCCCAGGCCCTATCCCCACAACCCCAGCCAATAACGACTACGAGCCAGGTTTCGCCACAGCTATGATGTTAAAAGACCTACGTCTCGCAGCCGATGCCGCCAAAGCTGTCGGCGTCAATACCCAAATCGGCCAAAAAGCCAAAGAACTATACGAAGCGATGAGCGAAGCCGGCTTAGACAACAAAGATTTCTCAGCCTATTTCGAATTCATGTCACAAAAATAAGGTTGCGAGGGTAGGGCGCTTAAATACAGCGCCCGCCATCCACTTCCATCGCCACACCCGTCACCATGCTGGCTTCATCCGAGCATAAAAAACAAGCTGCATTGCCCATATCCTCAGGGGTCGAAAATCGCCCAATCGGAATGGTGCTCAAAAACTTAGCCCGAATCTCAGGCGTATCTTCACCCATAAATGTTTTCAACAACGGCGTTTCACCCGCCACCGGGTTAATCGCATTACACCGAATTCCAAACGGCGCCAACTCCACAGCCATGCCCCGCGTAGCCGTAATCATCGCCCCTTTGGTCACATTATACCAAGTTAAATTAGGCCGTGGGCTAACCCCACCAGTCGATGCTAAATTCAAAAACACACCAGATTTTTGTTTCTTAAAATAAGGCACAGCATACCGCGCCGCCAAAAACACCGACTTCACATTTACGTTCATCAACTTATCAAACAAGTCTTCACTAACATCTTCAAGCGGCTGTGGCACATGCCCCATACCGGCATTATTGACCACAATGTCCAAACCACCAAAATGCGCAATCGTACCTTCAATCAAACTCTTCATGTCAGCATCTTTAGATACATCTACAGCAATAAAATGCCCGGCGTCACCTAGTGAATCAGCCACTTTCATACCATTGTCAGCGTTAATATCTGCCACAATAACTTTCGCGCCCTCGGCCACAAATTTGCGCACAATGCCCTCGCCAAAGCCCGATCCACCGCCGGTAACTATGGCTATTTTTCCATCTAATCTCATATTTTTCCCTCTATCCATGCTTAATCGCCACAGTCTTGGTCACCGAAAACCCATACAAAGCCTCAAAACCTTTTTCCCGACCATGCCCAGAACCTTTTACCCCGCCAAATGGCAGCTCAACACCACCCCCAGCACCATAATTATTAATAAAAACTTGCCCGACATGCAGCTTCTTAGCCATGCGCAACTGCCGCCCGCCATTCTCAGTCCACACCCCAGCCACAAGGCCAAAGTCAGTCCCATTAGCAATGCGCACCGCATCAGCCTCATCCTCAAACGGAATAATCACTTGCACAGGCCCAAAAATCTCCTCCTGCGCCAACCGATGCTCTGGCGAAACATTTCCAAATAAAGTCGGCAATATATAAGACCCACCTTTAGGCAAATCACCCGCATAATCCCCTTGCGCCAACATCTCCAAACCATCAGCCTCAGCAATTTTCAAATACCCGTCCACAATTTGTTGTTGGCGCTTACTAATCATCGGCCCTAAATCCAAATCATCCATCGCATTGCCAACTCTAAGCTTTTCATATCGCGCCACCATCCCCGCAACCACGTCATCATAAATTCCGCGCTGCACAAGAATCCGCGATGCAGCCGAACAAGTCTGCCCCGCATTCTGTATTCCGCCATTCACCAAAAACGGCATAGCCGCATCCAAATCAGCATCATCAAATACAATCTGTGGCGATTTCCCGCCCAATTCCAAAGTCACAGGTATCACATGTTCCCCGCCAGATTGCTGCACCATTGTGCCAACCGCGTTAGAGCCTGTAAAACTAATATGATGAACGCCTTCATGCGCCGTTAAAGCCGCCCCAGCCTCAGTCCCAATGCCAGGCACAATGTTCAAAGCCCCCGCAGGCAACCCAGCCTCCACGGCAATATCGCCCAAAGCCAACGCCGTCAAACAAGCCTCCTCAGCAGGCTTCAAAACCGCCGCATTGCCCATAGCCAACGCCGCCCCCACACTGCGGCCAATAATCTGCATCGGGTAATTCCATGGTATAATATGCCCCGTCACCCCATGCGGCTCACGCAAAGTATAAACCGTAAACCCATCCATAAATGGAATGCTATCCCCATGAATTTTGTCACAAGCCCCCGCATAAAATTCAAAATACCGCGCCATCGCAATCACATCATTACGCGCCTGCGTCAAAGGCTTGCCAACATCCTTAGCTTCCATTTCAGCCAATTCATCAATATGCGTCAACACAATTTCGCCCATTCGCGCCAAAACCCGCCCACGCTCCACAGCCGTCATCGCGCCCCATTCACTATCCAATGCCGCCTGCGCCGCCACAACCGCCGCATGAATATCCGCAGCAGAGCCACGCGCAACCTGCGCCAATGTCTCACCAGTAGAGGGATTCATCAATTCAACAAATCGACCGCTCACGCTGTCACGCCACACACCACCAATAAATATCTGCTTACTATCAAACGTAAAACTCATACTTGCTCTTTCTCCAAACGCCGTAATGTCGCCTGTAAATCTGGCGTCGCCGCCAATAATTGTTTGGTATATTCATGCTGAGGGTCATCAAACACTTTTGCAGTTGCCCCATGCTCAACAATCTGCCCACGATACATCACCAAAACCCGATCCGTCACCGCCCGCACCACATGCAAATCATGCGATATAAACAAATAAGCCAGCCCTTGTTCAACCGCCAATTGATTCAACAAATCCAAAACCTGCTCCCGAATGGACACATCCAAAGCCGAAACAGGCTCATCCGCCACAATCAGTTTAGGCCGCGTAATAATCGCCCGTGCAATCGCAATCCGCTGCCGTTGTCCGCCAGAAAATTCATGCGGGTATTTATCCGCATCTTCCGCCCTAAGCCCAACATGCATCAACGCCTCAGCAATCCGTTCATCACGCACCGCGCGGCCAATGTCCTTAACCAATTGCAACGGCTCAGCCACCAGCCGGCCAACTTTATGCCGCGGGTTAAAACTCCCATAAGGGTCCTGAAATACCACCTGCATATTGCGTCTTTTCTCCCGCAAAGCATCACGGCTCAAAGCAAATAAATCATCACCCAAAAACTCTATCTGACCGGTTGTAGGTTTATTCAAAGCCAACAAAGTCCGCGCCAAGGTCGATTTTCCACACCCAGATTCGCCAACCAATCCAACACTCTCACCCGCTTCAATCTGAAATGAAACATCATTCACAGCCTTCAAATAACGCGTAGGCGCAAACAGGTTCTGGCGCGGCAGTCGGTACTGGCGCGTTAAATCCTTCACCGCCATCATTGGCGCGTCAGATGGCTTAATGTCACTAGCCGTCTTAGGTTTTACCTTAGATGCCGCAAGTAATTTCTTAGAATAAGGATGTTGCATATCCCGAAAAAACGCGAGCGTCTTCCCGCGCTCAACAATCTCCCCATCCTTCATCACTGCAATGCGGTCAACCATCTGCGCCACCACAGCCAAGTCATGGGTAATCAACAATAAAGCACTATCATGCTCAGCAGCCAATTCGCGCAACAAATCCAATATCACGGCTTGCGTGGTCACATCCAACGCCGTCGTTGGCTCATCAGCAATCAACAATTTCGGGTTCATCGCAATCGCAATCGCAATCACCACCCTTTGCCGCTGCCCGCCCGACAATTCATGCGGATAACGTTGCGGCGAAAACCGCGCAGGCGGCAACCCAACCTCATCCAACAGGCGCAAAACTTTTTCCTCAGCCGCACGACGCGAAATCCCCAAATGAAATCGCAACCCTTCAGCAATCTGGTCACCAATCGTCTTCACAGGGTTCAACGCCGTCATTGGCTCCTGAAAAATCATCGCCATGTCTCGCCCACGTATGCGGCACATAGCATTCTCATTCATCGCAAGCAAATCCTTGCCATCAAACAATATCTCACCCGTCAACTTGGCAGATGGCGGCAACAACCGCATAGCCGCCAAACTAGTAATCGATTTCCCAGAGCCAGACTCCCCAACCAACCCAACAGCTTCACCCGCTTCTATGGTTAAATCAATGTCCCGCAATATCTGCGTATTACCAAAGCTCAACGCCAAATTTTTAATCTCAAGCAAACTCATATCACCGCCCCCGCCGCAATTTAGGGTCAAAAATATCCCGCAACCCATCACCCAACAAGTTCAAACCAAGCACTGCAAACACAATCGCAATCCCCGGAAAAATCGCCAAATAAGACGCAAAATACATCATAGTCTGCGCCTCAGACAACATCTTGCCCCAGCTAGGGTCAGGCGGCTGCGTACCCAGCCCCAAATAACTCAATCCCGCCTCAATCAAAATCCCCAGCGAAAACTGTATCGTCCCTTGCACAATTAAAATATTCAGCAAGTTCGGCATAATATGCTCAACCGTAATCCGCACCCGACTTTTACCCGATGTCTGCGCACTTAAAATAAATTCCCGCTGCCACAAAGCCAGAGACCCGCCATGCGCCAACCGCGCAAAAACAGGAATGTTAAATATCCCAATGGCAATCATCGCATTAATTGCACTCGGCCCAAATATCGCTGTAAACAACACAGCCAATAACAAAGACGGAAACGCAAAAATAAAATCATTAGTCCGCATGATCACATCACTGCCCCAGCTCCGACTAGCCGCGGCAGCCGCACCCAAAGGCACCCCAATTGCCATGCCAATACTAACCGCCACAATCGCCACCGCAATCGAGTTCCGCGCCCCCACCATCAACATAGAAAAAACATCACGCCCAAAATGGTCAGTTCCCAACCAATTCGTCGCATCAGGCCAATGCAATTTATTGCCAATGTCCAATTCAGTCACCTCAAACGGCGTCCAAAAAAACGACAGTAAAGCCATAAACAACACCGACCCCGTAATCAAAGCTCCAATAAAAAAACTCCGGTTCCTCAAAGCTTTTCGCCCCAAATCACCCCAAGTCTCCCGCTCATCAGAAAAATTATAATCACTCATGATAAGCCCTCTTAATCCGCGGGTCGACCATCGCATAAGCCGCATCTACAAGCAGATTGATAAAAATCACCGCCGCCACCAACAACAAAACCAAGCCCTGCAAAACAAT
>NVUS02000227.1 GCA_002402005.2 OCS116 cluster bacterium
CAAAAAGGCAATTGTGACATTCCCAACGGCAATATGCTGCGCAAAGTGCAGTGTGACTTTGGCTGGGACTGGGGTGTTGCGTTGGCGCCATTTGGCCTATATGGCGAGATTTGCATCCGCCCGGTGAGTGTGCGGGTTGAGCAAATATCTGTGGTGCAAACCCATGCTGATGGCGTTGTGGATGTGATGGTTGAGGCCAGATTGTCTGGCGCGGTTAATGATCAGGCCTATAGCGTTGATTTTGATGGGCAGACATTGAGCGGCACGACGGATGGCGATAAATTAAATGTAAGTTTTAAAGTTGAAAACCCCAAAATTTGGTGGCCTGTTGGCAGCGGTGAACAGCCATTATATGATTTGAAATTGCAAGTTGGTGACTGGAGCGAGAGCCGCCGGATTGGTTTGCGCACCATTGAGCTTGAAACATTGGATGACAAAGCTGGGAAAAGCTTTGCGTTTAAAGTGAATGGTAAAAACATTTATATGCGCGGCGCGAACTGGATTCCTGCCGATGCTTTGCCGTCTAAAATTACCGATGAAGCGACGCTTGATCTGCTGCAAAGCGCGGTGGATGCCAACATGAATATGATCCGCGTGTGGGGTGGTGGGCGTTATGAAGCCGACTCATTTTATGAGCAATGTTCAGAACTTGGCCTGCTTGTGTGGCAGGACTTTATGTATTCTTGCAACATTTATCCATCTGACCAAGAATTTTTGGACGAGGTGGCGCTTGAAGTTGGCGAACAGGTGGCGCGGCTTTCGCATCACGCATGTTTAGCGCTTTGGTGTGGTGACAATGAATTGGTTGGTGCGCTGACTTGGTATGAAGAAACCCGCAAAAATCGTGACCTATATTTGGTAGGTTATGACCGGTTGAACCGAGTGATAGAACAAGCGATGAATAAGACTGATGAAAATGCAGTTTGGTGGCCATCGAGCCCGTCATCTGGCCCGATGAATTTTGGCGATGCATGGCATGATGACTCATCTGGCGATATGCATTATTGGTCAGTATGGCATGAAGGCAAAAGCTTTGATAATTATTATGAAATTACACCGCGTTTTTGCAGCGAATTTGGCTTCCAATCTTTCCCATCGATGAATGTGGTGCGGACATTTGCTGAGGAAAAAGACTGGAATATTGCTTCATCAGTGATGGAAAGCCATCAGAAAAATGCCGGTGGCAACGCGCGGATTGCCGAAACTATGTTCCGTTATTTCCGTTTTCCCGAAGGGTTTGAGAATTTTGTTTATGTCAGCCAAATTCAGCAGGGTTTGGCGATACGGACTGCGGTCGAATTTTGGCGCAGCCTGAAACCGCATTGCATGGGCACATTATATTGGCAGCTGAATGATACGTGGCCGGTGGCCAGTTGGGCCAGCCTTGATTATGGTGGCGATTGGAAGTTGATGCATTATATGGTCAAACGTTTTTACCAAAGCGTGGCCGTGTCGATCATTCCTGAAGGTGATACACTGAAAGTGATAGCGGTGAATGATACATTGGCCGATGTGACTGTTGAAATTGAGCTGAACTTGATTGATATGGACGGCAAAGCGACGCCGTTGCAAAGCGTGGGTGGTGTTGTGAATTCGAACGCTGCTGAACCGTTGGCAACATTGCAGCAAAGCGATATTGGTGTTGGGCAGATTCTGGGCTTTCGGTTTAAAGCTGATAACGGCATGGTGGGTGATGATCATTACACGCCGATGCCTTATAAACAGTTAGATTTATCTGACCCCGATATTGCATTTACAACGCGGATTGATGGTGATAATATTATCGTTAATATAAGCAGTCAAGGTTTGGCATTTTTTGTAACCTTAGAAGCCGAAGTTGAAGGCCGTTATAGCGACAATTGCTTTATGATGTTGGCTGGCGAAAACCGCGAAATTTGCTTTACGCCGCGCGATGGCAAATTGAATCAAGCTATGCGAACATTTATTGTGCGCACTCTATATTCGGCAACTTATAAGACATAAAGAAGAAAGGCTTGAAGCCATGAAACGTTCTGAAATTAATGAAATTATCCGCGAGAGCGACAAATTTATCCGCTCATTCGGCTATATTTTACCGCCCTTTTCCTATTTATCGCCCGATGAATTGACGACTTATGTGGCTGATGGTGGTGCGGGGGTTTATGACAACCGTTTGGGGTGGGACATTACTGATTATGGCCAAGGCAATTTTAAAGATTTGGGCCTGTTTTTATTCACCACTCGCAACGGCTCTGACGCCAATGTTGCAAAGGGTATGGGCATGTTATATGCCGAAAAAATTATGATCAGCCGCGAGAAACAACTCTCGCCAATGCACAGGCATAATAAAAAAACCGAAGACATTATCAACCGTGGTGGCGGGACATTGGTATTGGAATTGTTCAGCGCGCAGGATGATGGCAGCATTGATTATGAAAGCGACGTGCATGTTTATACCGATGCGCGCAAACGGGTGTTGAAAGCTGGGTCGCACTTGGCATTATCACCGGGTGAATGCGTGACATTAGAGGTGAACCATTGGCATGCATTTTGGGGTGAAGGCGGTGATGTTTTGATCGGCGAAGTGAGCAATGTCAATGATGATTTAACCGACAATATATTCCGTGAACCGATTGGGCGCTTTTCGAATATTGACGAGAATGAAGACCCGCTGCATTTGCTGGTTTCTGACTATGACAAATGGCTGAAATAAATTTGAGCAGACGCTCCAACCGGACTTAGATAGCCCACCTAAAATTAAATATAGATTCTGAACTTAAGGGAAAAACAATGACTGACTTTTCATATCAATTATATAGCTCACGTAACTTTCCACCGTTGAGCGATACATTAAAAATGCTGGGTGAGCTTGGCTATAAACAGGTTGAAGGTTATGGTGGTCTATATGCCAATCTTGACGCTTTGGCCGAATTAAAGGCTGATCTGAAAGCCAATGGCTTGCATATGGCATCTGGCCATTTTGGGTTTGACATGGTGCGTGATGAATCTACCCGCGTGCTTGAAATTGCCAAAGAGCTTGATATGAAATGTATTTTTGTACCAGCTGTAGCGCAAGATGAGCGTGTAAAAGACGCTGCTGGTTGGCGGGCATTTGGCAAAGAACTTGCCGTTGCTGGTGCGCCATATTGGGCGGCTGGTCTAACCTTTGGCTGGCATAACCATGCGTTTGAATTTGTTGTGACCGAAACTGGCGAAATGCCGCTCGATCTAATTTTAGAAGCTGACGAGCGTTTGGCTTTGGAATTTGACGTGGCATGGGGCGTAAAAGGTGAACAAGATCCGATCGCTTGGATTGAAAAATACGCGGATCGCATTGTCGCTGCGCACGTAAAAGACATTGCGCCTGCCGGTGAATGTGAAGACGAAGATGGCTGGGCAGATGTTGGTGAGGGCACTATGGATTGGGTTGGCATTATGGCCGCACTCAAAAAAACCAAAGCAAATTTATTTGTGATGGAACATGACAATCCAAGTGATGCAGCGCGTTTTGCCAAACGTTCTATCGCCGCTGCAAAAGCGCTTTAATTGAATTTAACGGAGAAAATTATGAGTGATATTGGTGTAGGTATTATCGGTTGCGGTAACATTAGTGCAGCATATTTGCGCTTAGGCCCGATGTTTAAAAATTTAGAAATTCGTGCGGTGGCTGATCTGAATATGGATGCTGCCAAAGCCCGTGCCGAAGAATTTGGTGTCGATGCCCGGACGGTTGAAGAGCTGCTGGCGTCTGATGACATTGGGATGATTGTGAATTTGACCATTCCGGATGCGCATTATCCAATCACCAAGCGTATTTTGGAAGCTGGTAAACATGCTTATAGCGAAAAACCTTTGGTATTGACGCTTGAGCAAGGTGAAGATTTGCGGGCGCTTTCTGAAAGCAAAAACCTGCGGGTTGGCTCTGCGCCTGATACGATTTTGGGCGGTAGCCATCAGCTGGCACGCAAAAGCATTGATGACGGTTTGGTGGGTAAAATCATCGCCGGTTCTTGCCATGTGATGAGCCAAGGTATGGAAAGCTGGCATCCAAACCCAGATTTCTTCTTCTTACCTGGTGCTGGCCCTGTTTTGGACGTTGGCCCTTATTATGTGGCTAACTTGATCAATTTGATTGGCCCTGTGAAACGCGTTGGGGCTTTGACCAGCTCTGCTAATGATACACGTACCATTGGTTCTGGTGACCGTAAAGGCGAAACTGTGCCAGTGAAAACGCCAACCAATATCCATGCATTGCTTGAATTTGAAAATGGCGCGACCATTACGATGTCTGCAAGTTGGGACATTAAGTCGCATCGTCATGCCAATATGGAGCTTTATGGCACTGAGGGTACTATTTATGTGCCCGACCCTAACTTTTTTGGTGGTGATGTTGAATATGCTTTGTCAGATGGCGAGATTAAAAGCGTCGACACTTGGGATCACCCTTTGGGCGTGCCGAACCAAGAGCATAAAAATGGCATGCAAGCCAATTACAGAACGGCTGGTTTGGCTGATATGGCAGCGGCGATTATTGAAGGCCGCGATCATAGATGTTCGCTTGACCGTGCTGTGCATGCGGTTGATGTGATGACATCTATTCTAAAATCTGGCGAAACCGGCCAATTCGTGGATGTGAAAACCACATGTAGCCAACCTGCGCCATTGGGCATTGAAGAAGCCCAGGCGTTGCTGAAATAAATATAAAAACAAGTCTTCAAGCTAATATTGCTTGAAGGCTTTTTATTTTCGGGTTTATACTAACGTTAATACTCGAAGCTATAAATATCAAGCGCAGCCAATGCGCATCTAACTTTAAAATAGGGAAAATACGATGACATATACCCCCGCAGCTGACCGCTATAGCAAAATGAAATATGCTTATTGCGGCAAATCTGGTTTGAAATTACCACTTATTTCACTTGGCCTTTGGCATAATTTTGGTGGTGATACACCGCATGAATTAAAACGCGAATTGTGCCGTGCGGCGTTTGATGCCGGCATTACGCATTTTGATCTTGCTAACAATTATGGGCCACCTGCTGGCTCTGCTGAAACTGCTTTTGGTGAGATTCTACGCACCGATTTTGCCGGTTACCGTGATGAATTGGTGATTAGCTCCAAAGCTGGTTATGAAATGTGGGACGGCCCTTATGGCGAATGGGGCAGCCGTAAATATCTGATCTCATCTTGTGATCAATCGCTGAAACGCATGGGTCTGGATTATGTTGATATTTTCTATTCTCATAGATTTGACCCGAACACACCATTAGAAGAAACTATGGGCGCGTTGGACAGCATTGTGCGGGCTGGCAAAGCTTTATATGTGGGCATTTCATCATATAATAGTGCTGATACCAAACGTTCAGCTGCCATTCTTCGTGATTTGGGTACGCCGTGTATCATTCATCAGCCGAGCTATAA
>NVUS02000228.1 GCA_002402005.2 OCS116 cluster bacterium
AACTGATGAACAGCTTGATCAATTAGAGGCGGCTCAAGCGCAATGTAATAAGTCAATTGAGGCTGGCAATGCCGATGATTATTATTATGCCAATGAGCGGTTTCATATGCTGCTTTATAAAATCAGCGGTAACCCGTTTTTGGAGCAAACCGCCGGCCAATTGCACAACCGGCTTAAGCCATATCGCCGCTTACAATTGAGAGTGTCCGGCCGGTTAAAAATGTCGGCAAGTGAGCATGAAGCCATCATCGATGCGCTGCGTGATGGCGACCCGAAAACCGCCGAATTGGTAACCGAACAACATATTCTAATTCAGGGCGATAAATTTAGTGATTTTTTGGCTGCTTTAGAGCAGTGGAAACCTGCCGAGACCACAATCGCACCATAGAAAGTTAAAAAAATGAAAAAAAGAACATTAGGTACAACTGGTCTTGAAGTCACCTCTATGGGGCTGGGCTGCATGGGCTATGGCGATGCGATAGAGCGTAAAGATATGATTGCGTCTATTCGTGCAGCGTTTGAACGCGGCGTGACCTTTTTTGACACCGCTGAAATCTATGGTCCATTCACTATGGAAGATGTTACTGGTGAAGCTTTAGAGCCATTTAGAGAACAAGTTATTTTGGCCACAAAATTTGGCATGAATATAGATTCTGCCACCGGCAAAATGTTGGGTGGGGTGAACAGCCGCCCCGAGCAAATTAAAAGTGCGATAGAAGGCCAACTGCGCCGCTTGAGAACCGATTATATCGACCTTTATTATCAACATCGGGTTGATCCCAATGTGCCGATGGAAGATGTCGCCGGTACGATCAAACAACTTATGGACGAAGGAAAAGTCCGGCATTTCGGATTGTCTGAAGCCGGTGTGGATTCAATCAAAAAAGCCCATGCCGAACTGCCTGTCGCCGCGCTACAAAGTGAATATTCATTATGGACACGTGAGCCAGAGCAAGAGCTGTTTCCAACGCTCGAAGAATTGGGCATTGGCTTCGTGCCATTCAGCCCGTTGGGTAAAGGCTTTTTGACCGGTAAAATTGACGAGAATACCAAATTCGATGCATCAGACAACCGCACAAAAGTACCACGTTTCACTCAAGAGGCGCTGAAAGCCAATCAATCATTAATTGTTGGGTTAAAAGCCATTGCTGAACGCAAAGGCGCAACGCCAGCGCAATTGTCTTTGGCATGGATTTTGGCCAAAAAAGATTGGATTGTGCCAATTTTTGGCACCCGCAGAATTGACCGGTTAGACGAAAATCTAGCCGCAGAATCGGTTCATTTAACCGCTGAGGATATGACGGAATTGGATAGATTGTCGGGTGGCTTTGAAGTGACCGGCGCACGCTACTCAGAAGCGATGCTAAAAATGTCGGGGCTTTAAATAGAGACCGAGGCTTTAATAAGAATATTGGGTGGAGCTGATTCAAACCAACCCAATTTAACAAAAATGAATCAAGAATTGTAGCAATAATGTGTACAATACAAGGGAGGAATAAATGAATTTAACTTTAAACAAAACAACCAAGCTTATGGCCGGCCTATGTGTCGCGGCTTTGATGACAGTGGGGTCAATTTCGGCTTCAGCTGAATCATTAGCTGGTAAAACCATCACCTTGATCCACAATGCATCACCCGGTGGTTCTACTGGTTTGGGCGCTCAGGTTTTGGCTAACTTTTGGTCAAAAGCCATTGAAGGCCAACCGACCATGATCGTGCAATCTGTACCCGGTGGCGCGCTAACCAAAGGCATTCATGCTGCCATGAACGCCAAAGCCGATGGCACAACATTGGCCTATGTGGCATGGAGTGGTTCTACCCGTATTTTGGACGAACCTGCTTTGCAAATTCCGTTTAAAAAGCTAGGCCTTATTGGCGGCATTGGTGGCGGTAGCCAAATGATCAGTGTATCTACTGATATGGGTGACGGCATTGAAAGTGCTGACCAATTTGTAAAGCTTGAAGAAATTACATTTGGCGGTTATAGCGCCAAATCTATGCCGTCTTTGGCTTTTGCTGCAGCATTTGATTTGCTCGGCATGGACTGGTCATTCGTTTCTGGCTTCCGCGGTGGTGGCAAGATTGCCGCTGCACAAGCTCGTGGTGAGATTGATGTGGGCATGTCTACAGCTAACTATTTCAACACCCAGTTAAAAGATGGTGCGGTTGCCGATGGCGATATTCTGCCATTATTCTATTTGGGTGCACCATCAGCTGATGGCAAAGACATTGTAAGCAGCGATGCATTTGGTGACATTCCGGTGTCATTCTCTGAATATTATCGCGGCATTACGGGTAAAGACCCATCTGGCCCAGCTTGGGATTTGATTAAGTTTAACGGCACAAACCATGAGCCGGTGACTTGGTTAATCTTTGCCCCAGAAGGCACATCTGCTGATACGCTTAAAATGTTGCGTGATGCATTTGCCAGTGTTGCGAAAGACCCTGCTTATATAGATGGTACAGCTAAGGTTCTTGGCGGTACGCCGATCATCACTTATGGTCAAGGCATTATTGACAAAGTGAATAGTGTGCAAGATACACCTGAAGAAATGAAGGAAATCATCCGCACATACATCGCTAAGCTTAAAGGCTAATTGAAACAGAATATGAAGCGCCGGTGTCTGCATCGGCGCTTTTTTAATATTTTATCAGTCATTCTGGTTTTGCCATTTCATAAAGCCAGTTTGTAAAACACTGTTTTCGGTGTAGACATAAACATCGTCACAACCCAAATGATTTCAGGATTTTGCAAGATGAACCCAATCACCTTTAAAGCCGCTTTGGCCAAAATGCCGTTGGTTGCCATCATCCGTGGGGTCAAACCGGATGAAGTGCTGGCAGTTGCCACCGCCATTAAAAACGCTGGTTTTCAGCTGATTGAAGTGCCGCTCAACTCGCCACAACCTTATGAAAGCATTCGAATAATGGCAGACGCTTTGGGCGATGAAATCCTAATTGGCGCTGGCACAGTGACCAGCCAAGATCATGTCGATAGAGTGCATGCGGCCGGCGGGCGGTTTGTGGTTTCGCCCAATACCAATATTGCGGTGATCAAGCGCACCAAACAACTTGGGCTTTATTCTGTGCCGGGTTTTTACACCCCATCTGAGGCGTTTCTTGCGATCGATGCCGGGGCGGACGCACTCAAAATGTTTCCTGCCGATACATTGGGCGTAAAAGGGTTGAAAGCCATATCGGTTGTGCTGCCCGATAATGTTCCAGTTTTTGCTGTTGGCGGCGTCAATATAGATAATATGGCCGCCTATGTTGCGGCCGGCGCGGCTGGTTTTGGCCTAGGCTCGGGTGTTTATAAAGTCGGCATGGCTGCCGAGCAAGTTTATAACAATGCCAAAGCTCATGTCGATGCCTATAACAAGCTAACCAACTGATAAACTTTATATTATGGCTGCAAAAGTTTTTTGCCAGTGGTGATGATTTTCTCTGAAATGTCGATCATAATCTTGCCATAGCTAGCGCTATATTGCCAATAAAGCGGTATATCAATGTGTGAATTGGGCACCAATTCCACCAGCTCACCGCTTTTTATATAATCTTCTACCAGTGTTAACGGATGGACGCCCCAACCAATGCCTTCGGCGCAAGATTTAATATAGCCTTCAAGTGAGGGTATCCAATTGATCATGCAATTGACATTTTTGCTACAAACCTGCTTCACCCATTTTGCTGGCAATTCATCTTTTCGGTTAAAGGTTAAACACGGTGCTTTGGCAATGGTTTTGGCATCAACAACTCCATCAGCAAAGTGGGTTTTGATAAATTGTGGGCTGGCCACAGTCACATAACGCAACGAGCCAATATATGAATTTTGAAAACCCTGTGTGGGGTTTTTGCGCGCGGTGATGGCAGCAACCACATCGCCCCGGCGCAACAAATTAGTGGTTTGTTCTTGGTCATCAATAATGATGTCGAATAAAAAATTTCCCGATCTATTGATTGCGCCTAAAGCTGCCGGAAACCAAGTTGCCATACTATCCTGATTCACCGCTATCCTTAAGCTCAATGCCCCCACAGCGTTTAATGCTGTGCTTTTTGGCAATGTATCAAATAAGTTTTTTTCCAAAACTTCAATCTGTTCGGTATGCTTAAACAATGCATAACCATATTCG
>NVUS02000229.1 GCA_002402005.2 OCS116 cluster bacterium
CTCATATTGCATTTTGAGCTGGCCTTTGACGATGAAGAATAGCTCATCGCTGTCGTCATGTTTGTGCCAGACAAATTCGTTTTGTATTTTGGCGATTTTTACATATTGATTGTTGACTTGGGCGAGGATTTTGGGCGTCCATTGGGCGGTGACGAATTTGTAGGCTTCGGTTAGGTTTATGGTTTCTGGAAGGGACATGGTTTTGTTCCGTTAGTTTGAGACTGCCAAATTATATGTGTTGAGCTAAAGGATGCTCCTGCCTAAGCTCTGGAAGTTTGCATTTTTGTTGGCCACTTGCGTGCGTGACACTCCGTATCGCTTGCTAAGCCACTTGGCCGCTGATCAGAGAGCATATTCACCACCCAATCTTAGTGCATTAAGCTTGGGCGGCGCGAATATGTTGGAACTCTGAGCTTTGGTACCTACCATATATTCATCATTTGCAACTTGGTGCGACGCTGCAAATTCTGAGTTTGCGGATTAGAAATCTTCGTCGAAGGAGATGCTGCGGTCTGACGGGCGTTTGTATTCTGTGACGCGCTTTTCGAAGAAATTTGAAACATTTTCTACATCTAATGCACGCATAAAATCGAACGGGTTTTCGGTTTTGAATACGCGGTCAAAGCCAAATAGATCGGCAATGCGGTCAGCAACGGCTTCGATATATTGTGACATTAAATCTTTATTCATACCGATTAGATCGACTGGTAATGCGTCTTCGACGAATTCTTGTTCGAAGGCAACGGCTTCACGGACAATTTCTTCGAATTGTTCTTGGCTGACGCTGCTATCGATGAGATCAAGGCTTAGGATATCATGATCGGTGAGTGTGCCGGCTTTAAATTTATCGTTCAATGTATGATACATGAGAGCTGAGAAACTGAAATGCATGCCTTCGTCGCGGGCGATCCAGTCATTAGACAAGGAAAGACCTGGCATCAGGCCACGTTTGCGGAAATAATAGATGGCGCAGAATGAGCCGGCGAAGAATAGGCCTTCGACTAGGCCAAAGCCAATAAGGCGCATGAGTAGGTTTTGATCACCATTTAGCCATTTTGTAACCCATTCGGCTTTTTTATGGATGCAGGGAATGTTGTCGATGGCTTCGAATAATTTGTCTTTTTCGTCTGGGTCGGTAACGTAAGTTTCGATTTGTAGGGCGTAAACCTCGGCATGGATGCTTTCGTTGAGCATTTGCATGGTGATGAAGCAGCGGGCTTCGGGGATGAGGATTTCTTTATAGAAGCGTGAGGCTAGGTTTTCGTTGATCATCGCTTCAGAATTGGCAAAAAATGCCAAAACGTGATTGATGAAGCGTTTTTCGCCATCATTTAGTTTTTCGAGATCGCGCAAATCTTCGGCAAATGACACTTCTTCGGGTGTCCAGAAGGATTGAACGTGGGTTTTGTAACGGTCCCAAATTTCGGTATATTGAATGGGGAATATGGAGGTGACGCCTTTAGAGATCATGGCTCTAGCTTTCTTTTTTAGAGGCGGTCAAGGCGTATATGCCTTGACCGTTAATTGTGGGACATGAACTGGTTTAAGCGGAGCAAACCACACAGATTTCGTCGGTACATTCGACCTGTGGTGTGGCGATCACGGTTTCGGTCTTTCTGTCTGTTGAGACTGTGACTTTCACGTTAGATGCCGCGGGTTTTGAGCGCAGATAATACATGCCGGTTTTGAGACCTGATTTCCAAGCATAGAAATGCATGCTGTTGACTTGGCCAAAGCTGGCATCTTCTAGCCATAAGTTCATTGATTGAGATTGATCGATGAACGGGGCGCGTTGTGCCGACATATTGATAATGGTTTTTTGGCTAATCTCCCAGACTGTTTTGTAGATTTCTTTCAGCTTGGTTGAAATTTCTGGAATGTTTTGCACGCTGCCATTCTCGATGACGATTTTGTCGCGCATTTCGGCATTCCACAGGTTTAGCTTAGACAGGTCTTCAACCAAGTGACGGTTGATGAGCATGAATTCGCCCGACAATGTTTGGCGTTTGTAGAGGTTTGATGTTTGGGCTTGGAAAGTTTCGGTATTGCCCAAAATGATGCCGGTTGATGCTGTTGGCATGCAAGCTGTTAGCAAGCTGTTACGTACGCCATGTTCGGCAACTTCTTTACGAAGCGCATCCCAGTCCCACATAAATTCATAACCGGCAGCTTTAGGGCCTTGATCTTGCTTATCCCACATATCGAATTGAAACTCGCCTTCGCTCATCGGTGAACCAGCATAAGTTTCATAAGTGCCAGATTGTTTAGCGGCATCTTTAGAAGCTGTTACAGAAGCGAAATAGATGGTTTCGAATGCTTTGCGGTTGATGTCAGCAGCTTCATCGCTGTCATACGCAATGCCCATTTTGAAATAAACATCGGCCAAGCCCTGCATGCCCAAACCAATTGGACGATGACGGTTGTTGGAAATGTCGGTTTTTTGGGTTGGATAATAGTTGACATCGATGACGTTGTTTAGGTTGATGGTGGCGTTATATGCCACATCATATAGACCTTGATAATCGAAGCTACCATCAGCTTGCACGAATTTTGGCAAGGCGATTGAAGCTAGGTTACAAACTGCGGTTTCTTCTTTTGAGGAAAATTCGGCAATTTCTGCACATAGATTTGATGATTTAATCGTGCCCAAATTCTTTTGGTTAGATTTTGAGTTCATCGCGTCTTTATAGCACATATAGGGCTGGCCAGTTTCGATTTGGCTTTCGATGATTCTGCTCATGATGTCGCGGGCTTTGACGGTTTTTAGACCGCGGCCTTCGGCTTCATATTGCAGATATAATTTTTCGAATTCTGCGCCAGATGTATCTGATAGACGTGGGCAGGTGTCTTGTGACATCAGCGTCCACTCTTGATCAGCTTCTACACGTTGCATGAAAATGTCTGGAATCCACATAGCGAGGAATAGATCACGTGTGCGGAATTCTTCGGCACCGGTGTTTTTGCGAAGTTCTAAGAAAGCTTCGATGTCGCCATGCCAAGGTTCTAGGTAAACCGCTGCTACGCCTTTGCGCTTGCCGCCGCCTTGATCTACAGCGCGAACGGTTTCGTTCAGCACTTTTAAGAAAGGCACTAAGCCGTTTGATTTGCCGCCGGTTGATTTAATGCGTGAGCCGTTGGCACGGATGTTATGGGCATGTAAGCCAATGCCGCCAGCAGTTTTAGAGATAAGGGCACAATCTTTCATGGTGTTGAAAATGCCTTCAATGCTGTCATCTTCCATAGCTAATAAGAAGCATGAAGATAGCTGTTGTAGGTTTGTGCCGGAGTTGAACAATGTTGGGGTGGCGTGGGTGTAATAGCCTTGTGACAATTGGTCATAGGTTTTTTTGACTTTGTCATAGTCGAACTCATTGCCAGTTACGGTTAGAGCGCAGCGCATCCACAAATCTTGTGGGCGTTCGACTGGTTTGTCATCAACACGCAAGAAGTAAGCGCGCATTAGGGTTGTTAATGCGAAATAATCGAATGTGTAATCTAGGTCGTAATTGATAATCTCTTCGATGGCATCGATATTGTTCATCACTTTATTATAGTGATGTTCGTTGACCATATTGGCTTTGTATAGCTGTTCGGTCGCGATGCGGATGCCTTTGGTATCTTTATGTAGGCCATCGACTTTGATACGGCCAGCTATGATGGCATAATCTGGATGGTCGGTGGTTAAAGACGCGGCGGTTTCGGAGAGGAAATTATCGATCTCTTCGGTGGTGATGCCGTTATGCAAGCCAGCGACGGCGCTTTGTGAAACCAAGATTGGATCTACATTTAGATCGGCGGCCAGAACAGCCACACGGTTGGTGATTTTGTTGAGAGATACAGCTTGTTGTTTGCCGTCTCTTTTGATGATCATCATTTGTGACAAACGACCTGAATGAGATGAAACAATCTCTTCGACCTGATCGCGTTGATCGGCGCGTTGTTTGCGATAGATGATGAAGTTTTTGGCGACGTTATAATATTCGGCGCGCATCAAAGTCAGCTCGACTTGATCTTGCACTTCTTCTTGATGCACACTGCCGAAGCTTTCAACACGCTTCATGATGGCGCTGATTGCACTTTTTGTCAGCTCTGTGGCTTCTTCATATATATTAATGTCAGCCATTTCATCGCCATTTGTGGCCATCATGGCCTTATGAATTGCGGTGAAAACTGGTGTTGGTAAGAAAAGCTCTTTAACGCCAGAACGCTTTTCTAATTGTACCCCTTCAGGGATGATGTTATTGATCGTAACCAATGAAGTTTCGGGCAGTAATACCCTTTTCAATCTAACCATTTTTTGCCTCTTATCTTTGCCTTTAGTGCCGTATCTAATGTTGTATTTTTTAATGCCGCTAAACGTAAAAACCCTTAACACGGAAGCCTTACTCCGCAATATGTTGTTTTTACTAATAGTTTTAAAAAATACTATATACAGTAGTCAATTGCAGTGTTTACCACTACATAGTGTATGTAACAATAGTAGTAAAATGGTTAACAAGCAAATTAAAACTGGGTAGCGTGTGGTAAAAAATTTATTTTTTTGGGGCTAAAAATTATGCACAGGAAGCAAGCATATGATGGGCAAGGATTTTTAAAAAAAATGCCCATGTATAAAACTAATTGTTGCAAAACAATTGTTTTATAAATCGAATCAAGCCGGCAAAAAATGATCACAAAAACTAGACTTTGTGATGAGGCGAATTGGGAATCACTATATGTAGATATAGTGTAATTATTGTGACAATATTGTGACAATTAAGCCAGGCCGATAAGTTGCTGCATATTTTCAATAATACTGTCGGCTTTCTGAAAACCTGATGAGACCATATAGAGCTGTTTGCCATCGGTATATAGAATGGTTGGATAGCCAGACACGCCCCAATTGCGGGTAATGTTAAACTCGGCCGTGGTTTGGCCTTTTATATCCTCGGACTGGTATAATTTGCTGAATTCGGCAAAATCTAGGCCGAGATCACTGCATATAGATGCATAGAATTCGAGCTGTTTGGGGTCTTGATTGCCGACATAGAATTTATGTTGAATGGCGACAAAAAAATCGAGCAACGAATCAACCGTCAGATCGGAATTGACGATGAGGTTTTTGGCGGTCACCACTGCCCGACATGATGGCTCGGTATCATAATCAAATTCTGGCAGATCAAACAGGCCATAATCAAACGGTTGGCCTGAGCGTTGATTGACCTGTTGCCAGTGATGGCGCAGCATGTCTTTAAATTCGGCATCCCACGCTTGACCGCCGCCAACGCGCAAACCGCCAACAATGATGGTGAAATTCATATCGTGACCGGTGACAAAGGTTTGGATTTTTTGCATTTCTTCGGCAATGCCCCAGCACCACGAACATTGTGGATCACCTATATATATAACGTCACGCGATTCGCTCATATTTATCTCCCTGACCGTATATTGTCTATGCCACTCTTATATATAGTCTGGAAATGTCGAAATAGAAATAGAAAGCCGGCGAATCACAAAATTGTCATAATTGATGTCTTGCGCTTCCTGTAACCGGAAGGTTTATATTGATTCTAAACTTAACGAGATGGACATTATGAAATCATTACAAATTTTTACCGCTTTTTTTGTGGTTATCAATATATTCACCGCGCAAGCGGTTTGGGCGCATTCATCAATGACGACAGAGCCAAAAAATGGCGCAGTTTTAAGCTCATCACCTGAATTTATTGAGATAAAATTCAATAAAATGGTCAAGATGTTGAAATTCTCGATTGTTGATGCTGATGAAAATAAAATAGAATTTAGCTCAGAGACTGGTAAAAAATACGTCGAATTATACCAAGCCAAATTATCGAACTTGGCCAAGGGTGAGTATTTTATCAACTGGCGGGCCATGGGCAAAGATGGCCACCCGATGAAGAATAAATTTAGCTTCACCGTCAAATAGCAGGGCTAGGCATGGATTTCTCTATCTGGTCGGTTTTGCTGATTGTCACCAAGATGACTTTATATATAAGCAGTTTTTTGGCGGTTGGTAGCGTGGTGTTTTTGGCTTCATTCCGCACCGTACAAAATGACATATTTGCGGCAACCAAGCGCCTTATCTATATAAGTGTGCCCTTGGCCATCATAAGCTCTATTGGGTTTTTACTGGTGCAAACTGGTTATATTATGGAAGATGGTGTGGCCGGCATGTTTGACATTGAGATGTTAGAGATGTTTTTGCAAGAAAACATAGGTAGCTCGCTTTATATGCGGGTGGTTGGGGTGGCATTGTTGTTATTGGCAGTGGTTTTTATGCCGCAGCAATATTGGCTTCACGGTATATTTGCAATTCTTGTCGCCGCGTCATTTGCGATGATCGGCCATGCAACGGGTGATAACCAGATATATACCACCATTCTGCTGGTCATTCATTTGCTGGCGGTGAGTTTTTGGCTTGGGGCTTTGTGGCCGCTTTATCTTTCGGCCAACCAGCCGGAAGGCGCTGACATGCTGGAGCGATTCGGTAAGATTGCCAGCATTGTCGTGCCTTTATTGATTGTGGTTGGCGTGTTGTTTGCCATCTATATTGTGGGCAGCGTCTCGGCTTTGTTTGACTCGTCATATGGCATAAGCCTGCTGGTTAAGGTTGGTATTGTTGGGCTGTTATTAGGCTTGGCGAGCTTGAATAAAATTTACTTTGTGCCGCAAATTGCCGCACAAAATCGGCAGGCGGTGAAATGGCTGCGGTTGACCATTATGGTTGAAGCTGCGGCATTTTTGGCAATATTTGCCCTGACCGCTGCATTGACCACTGTAATGACTTTACCTGAATGATGAGGCTAGAATGAAAAATAATGCTGTGAAATATTTAGTGATCCTGATTGTGATTATTGGCGTTGGTAAATTTGTTTGGGATTTTGCGATGCCGCAAAATAACATGATGTCACGTGGTATGATGGCTAACCAAACGCAGAATGCAAATAAGCTAGTATCTGCAGCTGATTTAAGTGCGTTTGAAGCCGCCGGCAAAGAGCTGTTTGACGCCAGCTGCGCGGGTTGCCATGGTGACAATGCGGCCGGTGTTGAAGGCGCGGGCCCGACATTTATTAGCAAAATATATGAACCGAGCCACCATGCTGACATAGCGTTTTACCGTGCGGCCAAAATGGGCGTGCGGGCGCATCATTGGCCTTATGGCAATATGCCGGCGCAACCGCAAGTGAATGAGGCGGATATTGAGAAAATTGTGGCTTACATTCGCCGGTTGCAAAAAGAAAATGGTATTTTTTAAGCGGTTGTCATTCGCAGCGCAGTGAATATTTACCGCGTGCGGTTTTGTGCAACTTGCCTTGGCTGACCAATTTTGCCAAACCGCGATAGGTGGCTTCGTGAGTTAGGCCGATTTTGGCAGCAAATGATTTTATGTCATCCATGGTTAAGCCAGCTAACAAAGCGCTGAATATGCGTTGATCGGCACGGCGGATCGAGTGAATTTCCAACCGCCGCCGATGGGCTTGAATTTGACCGGCAAAATGGGCGGATATGGCCATAGAGAAGGTTGGATTTTGCTGCATTTGTTGCAAAATATAGCGTTTGTCATAAAGCTGTAATTTCACATTTTTGAGCGCCACTGCATCGCAATGATAGTGATCGGAAAACAATGA
>NVUS02000023.1 GCA_002402005.2 OCS116 cluster bacterium
ATGGATTCAGTCTATGTGATGACCTCAGGCGGACCTGGCACAGCCACCGAAACCTCATCATATTATATATACATTCGTGGGTTGCGAGAGTTTCAGATTGGTTATTCATCTGCTTTATCACTCACCTATTTAATCATCATGATCATAAGTTTAACCCTCATCGCCAAAGTGCTGATGCGTGTCATGATTGGAAAAGAGGCCTAATATGTTTCGTTTTTATAAAATATTAAAACATCTTTGTTTGCTGCTTTGGTCAGCCTTTGTGGTGTTTCCATTTCTTTGGTCATTGTCCACTTCATTTAAAGATGCCAATGCAATAACGGGTGGTGCAACTTACATTCCATGGTTGGAATATGCACCTTCAATGCAGGGTTGGGCATCATTGTTTACCGACAATGAGCAAGGCATTAACATTGCTGGCCCGTTTGTTGATAGCGCCTTAGTGACTATTTTAGCTAGCTTGGTAAGCCTAATATTAGGCACTTTGGCTGCTTATGGTTTGTCGCGTTTCGAATATCGCATGGGTTTTATTAAAAATTCAGACATCACTTTCTTTTTCATTTCGCAACGCATCATGCCGCCTATTGTTTTAGCCATTCCATTCTTTTTAATGCTCAAACAATTGGATTTATTGGACACAGTTGCAGGGTTGGTTTTGGTCTATACAGCTTTGCTTATGCCCATCGCTGTTTGGGTGATGATCGATTTTTTCAATGGCATACCCAAAGAATTAGATGAAATGGCGATGATTGATGGTTGCTCACCGATTGAGGCATTCTTCAGAGTGGTATTGCCCAATTCCATTCCAGGCTTAGTGGTTGCTGGCATGTTCTGTGTGATATTTGGTTGGAATGATTTCTTTTTCGCTTTTACTTTAACCTTCACCCAAACGCAACTCCTACCCGTTGCCATTGTTTCACTCAATTCTTCGGTCACGCCATGGTGGAGCTTATCGGCATTTGCCCTCATTTCTATAGCGCCATTGGTGGTCATCGCATTCATTGTCGAAAAATTCATGTCAAAGGGTTCTCTTTCAGGAGCCATAAGGTAATTATATGCTTTCGTTAAAAAATATATCTATTGAACATCCCAAAACACCTTTATTTAACATTTCCTACAATTTCGAAGCTGGAAAATTCTATTGTATTCTTGGCCGCACGGGCGCAGGAAAAACCGAAATATTACGGGCGTTAATGGGGCTAGAACAACTTTCAAATGGCGAGATCACCCTAGATGATGAAAATATATCTAACCGCGTCATTTGGAAGCGAAATATGGCTCTTGTCTATCAGCAGTTTATTAATTACCCGCATTTAAATGTGTTGGATAACGTGATTTTCCCTCTATTACGTCAAAAGATTAAAAAATCTGTAGCGCGTCAAAAAGCCATCTCGATGCTCGAATTAGTTGGCTTAAGTGAACTAGCTGATCGCAAGCCCTCACAACTTTCTGGCGGGCAACAACAACGTGTCGCATTAGCCAGAGCTTTGGTCAAAGACGCGCGAATTTTAATGATGGATGAGCCATTGGTGAATTTGGACTATAAATTGCGTGAACAATTGCGCGAAGAATTTCCCAAACTCATTCATCAAAGCCCAGACAGTGTCATTCTCTACACCACCACTGAGCCAAAGGAAGCCATGCAATTGGCCGATGAATTGCTTATTATTGATAATGGGCAGATTGCAGGTCATGGCAAACCGCATGATTTGTTTGAAAACCCGCCCAATCTAGCTGTAGCAAAAGTGATTAGCGACCCACCCATTTCATTTGTCAAAGGGCATATTGAGAACGGAAAGCTTATTGGCAGTGACGGTACAATTTTGCAGCAATCTGGTCTGCAACATATCGCCAATGGTGAAGTGCAGGTGGGTTTGCGACCAGATGCATTGTCATTGGGTGGTGAGTTAACCTCGCGTGTAGTGCTAACCGAAATCAATGGCTCCGAAACCATCGTGCATTTAAATTTTTCCTTTGGTCAAGCCGTGATGCTACTCGATGGTATCCATATGTTTGAAGCCGATCAAAAAATCAACGTGTCATTGGACACGAATACCATAATGTTGTTCAGCCTTGACGGTCAGAACATCACAAAAGAAAGCAATTAGAATGGCCGAAATTCGTTTAAAAAACCTTGCTCATTCATATAACCCAGCACATCAAACCGAACAAGATTATGCATTAAAACCATTAGACTTAACCTGGGAAGACGGCAAGACCTACGCGTTGTTAGGGCCATCAGGTTGTGGCAAAACCACCATGCTGAATATCATTTCAGGTCTTGTGAAGCCCAGCGAAGGTCAATTGTTATTTGATGGCCAAGATGTAACATCGGCACCAACCTCAAAACGTAACATTGCCCAGGTTTTTCAATTCCCTGTCATTTACAACACTATGAGCGTGGCACAAAATTTGGCGTTTCCTTTGGTATGTCGAAAATATTCGGACAAAGACATAAAATTTCAAGTCGATAAAGTTGCCGATCTACTTGACCTAACTGAATATTTGCCAATGGCGGCCAAAAAATTAACAGCTGATCAAAAACAATTAATCTCGTTAGGGCGAGGTCTGGTGCGCGAGGATGTCAATGCCATTCTATTGGACGAGCCACTCACGGTAATTGATCCACAAATGAAATTTGAGTTACGCAGAAAATTACGCGAAATCAACAAACGATCTGGCATCACCATGGTTTTGGTCACCCATGACCAGAATGAGGCGATGACATTTGCCGATGAAGTTGTGGTTATGCAAGACGGGCGGGTTATGCAATCAGGCACACCCGAAATCTTGTTTGAGCAGCCCCAAAATACCTTTGTTGGGTATTTTATTGGCTCGCCACCAATGAATTTTTTACCACTTAAAAATGACAATGGAATATTGACTTGCGACCACACCGGTTTTTCTCAAAAAATGGACAAGTTGCCTTCAAAAGATCAATACTCATTAGGCATCAGGCCTGAATATCTAAAAATCACCGAGCAACAAAATGCATCTTTTGGCATCGCTAAAATCATTCAGATTGATGACATTGGCATTGATGGCATTATTACCCTTAGCTTTGAAGATGGTCCCCACATTAAATTAAAAACACGAGATCATAAGTCCCTACATCTGAATGGCATTGTCGGCCTTTCAATGCCTCCAAACAAATCTCTAATTTACCAGAATAACAATCTAATAAGCTCAAATATTTAATTTAATTTTTATTGGAGGTCTAATGTTGAACCAATTTTCAAGCTTAATCAATCAAATATCAGTCAAAACTCAAGTCATCTCAATCACTATATTGAGTCTATTCGGCATTGGTGCCATTTTCATAGGCTCATACTATACTGCTGATTTAGTCGAAGCCGCGACAAATTATAGCATTGCGGCAACAGATAAAGCAAATTCCCTTGGCGAGATCGATAAATTAGGATTAGAATTGCGTAGCAGTGAAAAAGATTATATTGCACACGCTGATGGTAAAAGCATAACTCAATTCACTCAAGCATTTCAAACTGCCAATATTATAATTAAAACACTTAAAAATGAAATTGTTGATACAAATAACCAACAAACATTGTCAAAAATTTACAATGGATTTCAACTATATTCAAAGCAATTTGATGAAATAAAACGCTTAAAACAAGGTTTAGGAATAGATGAAAATAACGGACATTTAGGCAAACTCAATAATTCTATTGCTTCACTAGATAATGTAATTTTAGCTATGAAAAAGAAAATGTTCGAGCCAACTAAGTTAGATGCCGTTAATCTTGAACTTTATTCCTTGCGCTTACATCAGAAAGATTTCATCTCAAGTGACAATGCTAAATATATAAAATTATATGAAATAGGTTTAAAAAAGCTAGATAAAATAGTTGCAGAAACTTTTATAAGTGAAGAGCAAAAAACGACATTAATATCTTCAATCGGAGGCTATAAAAAAACATTTCAAATTTGGAGCGAGGCGCGAGAAATATACAATCAAGAGGTCTCTAAACTGAGCGTCATCTATTTAGAATTTGCACCCAAGATTGAGCAGTTAATTGCAGTCTATTCAATCGTCAGTCAGTCGGCCACAACCCAACGGCTTTCAACAAAAGATTCTTCAAATTATATATTGG
Organism: OCS116 cluster bacterium; assembly: GCA_002402005.2. Taxonomy (GTDB): domain Bacteria; phylum Pseudomonadota; class Alphaproteobacteria; order Rhizobiales; family OSC116; genus OCS116. The sequence goes on from NVUS02000023.1 coordinate 4,113, forward strand.
CAATGATATCGCTTGTCATTGGTTTTTTAATTGCATTTGTTAGTTTTTTAATAGCAACTAACATCGCACAAAGGATCAAACAGTTAAATCTACGCATGCAAAGTCTTGCGGCTGGTGACACCGGTGGTAAAATACCAAATATAGATTTTAAAAACGAGTTGGGCGATATGGCAAGATCTCTTTTGGTTTTTAAAGACAATATCTTAGCTCGTATTCAATCTGAAATAGAGAAAGAAAAACAGAATGGCGAAGAATTACGCAAGGTAAAATATATTGCAGGTCTAATCGATGGTTTCCAGAAAAATTCCACACAAAGTATAGACAATGTTCAACAATCCTCCAGACGTCTTGAAGAAGTCTCAAAAAGCTTGAATGATACTGCCATTAACATGCAAACACAGAGCCAATTTGTAACCGAAAATGTTCAAAACACTTCGGCTAATGTAATAAGTGCAGCTTCTGCTGCAGAGGAAATGGCGGTTTCAATAAGCGAAATAGCCGAACAAGCTTCACTTTCTACAGATATCGCTGAGGAGGCGAGGGTTAAAACAAATGCTACAGTCTCCGTTATCAATACATTATCATCAAGCGCAAAACATATTGAAGCTGTAGTGAAGTTGATTGAGGAGATTGCTGAACAAACTAATTTATTGGCATTGAACGCAACAATTGAAGCAGCGCGCGCGGGTGATGCCGGTAAAGGTTTTGCGGTTGTAGCCAACGAAGTGAAAAGCCTCGCGAGCCAAACCGCAAAAGCAACAGAAGAAATTGCCGAGCGCGTGAATGCCATTCAAGCCGACAGCATAAAAGCCAACGACGCTATTGTTGAGGTTGAATCTATCATTACAAAACTGTCGGATACTTCTCTTGGAGTTGCAACTGCAGTTGAAGAGCAGAGTGCGGCAACCAATGAAATCGCTGCCAATGTAAATAATGCGTCTACACTATCTTCAAAAAGCGCAGAATCAATGAATGTGGTTGAAGATTCAATTCGTGAGACGAAATCTGTGTCTAACAATGTCTATGGTCTAGCAAATGACTTAAACAGTCAAATCGCCAAACTTCAAAGTGAGATTTCTGAGTTTTTAAAAGGCGTCAAAACAAATTAAAATATCACTTTTCAATGCGTATGAAATAAAGGGTGGTGTGAGGAGAAACGCACCACCCAAATAACCAGTAAGAAAATTATTTCAGCAGTGCATCAACAGCTTTAATAGCCGCCGCCGCACACTGTTCATCTTCGCCACCACTTGCTCCACTAACACCTATGCCGCCAATGGGCGTATCGCCAACACGAATTGGCAAACCACCAGGGAAGGTAATCAAGCCTGGCACGTGAGCCAAACCAGGTTCTTTAGCACCCTCACCATTCAATTCAGGGCCGTGTGAAACAGTTTCGAAAACTCGAGTCGGGTTGTTGAACAATGCTGCGGTTCTGGCTTTGTTAATCGCAATGAGATCACATGCCTTGCAAGCACCATCTTGACGATTAATTAAAATATTATTTCCTCCATCATCGACAATCGCTATGTTAATTGGTTTGTAGCCATTTTCCTGTTGATGGGCTATGCAAGCATTGGCCATTTTTTGTGCAACCTCTAAAGATAGGACAGGCTTAGTTTCTAAAGCATTGGCTGTCGAAGCGCAGATTATAATTATTGCAGTAAGCACAATTTTATTTTTAGTTGTTTTCTTAAGTATATTCTTCATATTATTCCTCCATGAATAATTTTGGTATTTTATTTGCTGTTTTTGCGAACTAACGATGGAACACATCAAAGAACGCACTGAATAGATGTTTCCTGAACCTCCTTTTCTGTTAGTCTGAATTGAAAAATGAAGATAAAGTGTCAAGAGGTATATGACGGAAATATCACTCACATTCCGAGCACCAAATCTAACTAATGAAGCTCGATTTATAGTTCAAACTTAGCAATATATAATTCTATATGCTATGATGCTGTGCGTTCGTTTTTTGACATGGTGTGATGTTTTGATGTTCATTATTAAACAGATGTCATTAGATTTCAGTAGTCTTATAGCGGGGCATGCCGAGAAGTGACTAATTCTCTAGAATTTAAAAATAAAACCAAGATTTGAAAAAAATATGTGACCAGTATTTACTGCTGTGATCACTACAATGATTTTAATACATTGGTTAAATTAAATTATTTTTTCATTGTAAATAGGCTTAAGTTATGTGCTCTTCGTGCTGAGCGACGATCTTGCTGTCGCGGATCGTTCGATGCTTGGCCTTAATATTGACAAGTTTTAATCGTATTCGTGCAATCGAATTATCCCTAAAAATTGCA
>NVUS02000230.1 GCA_002402005.2 OCS116 cluster bacterium
TTAACATTTGGGGCTTTTTGTTCAACAGCTTCAAATAAAGGTTCAAGATTTTCTATCGGTACGCCTTTTTCTTTTGCTATAGCCTCCAATAATTCTTGATGTTTTTTATCGCTATCAGTTTGAGCATTCTCTTGATTCTTGATAACCTTATCAAACTTACCAATAATATTTTCATAGCGTTGGTGGTCAAAAAATGGTTTGAGGTTTTGGTCGAGATTTGCCACATTGCGCATTAATATGATAAGCGAAATAAATATATTTCGCGCGGTTTCATTTTTTTTATACTCGGGAAAATCACTCAATTCATCTAAAATTTTGGTGGTAAAAGCCTGTTCACTCAGCGTCATATCATGAACGGTGATATTGGCTTGTTTTAGAGCTGCAGGGAGATTTTTAAGTGCGGCTTCTACGCTATCATTGGTCCGACCTTCACTTGTTGGACCCTTAAGCCAAGTTTTGTAATTTTTCTTGATAGATTTTATGACTTGTTTTTCGACGGCTTGGCAATATTTAGTTTGTTTCTCGCCGAGATGGCTCAAGTCTTTACTGCGTTGGGCGAAAAACTCATAAGCTGCAATGGCTGCAAAGCTACCAGTGGGATCTATTATGCATGCCCCTGCTTTGAGAACAACACTTGCCAAACATTTTAAATTTTCTTGTGAAAGACCCATAGACACTCAACAAATTATACTGATAAATAAAGTCTATTAAGTTTTTATAATTATGGCAATCTATTCTTGAGCTTTTGGATGCGGGTGTAGGCGTCGGTTATGGTTTGTTGGGAGATTTGTTGGTCTAGGACGGCTTGGCTGATGACGCTGTGTACCCATGCGCCTAGGGAGGTTTTGATTTTAAGGTTTGAGGACATCATGACGATGTCTGTGCCGGCATTGATGGCTTTGATGATGGCAACTTTGGCGGTAAATTCATTGGCGATGGCGCCCATGGCCATATCATCGCTGACCACCACGCCATCATAACCCAATTGGTTGCGCAACACATCGGTAATGGCAATGTGTGATAGTGAGGTTGGGACTTTACCATCATCGCTCATTGTGTCTAAAAACACATGGGCAGCCATGACCATATCGGCGGCTTTCCAGCCGATCATATTTTTATAGGGGCCAAGCTCTATTTCACTCCAGGTTTTACTGACATCAACAAAGCCTTTGTGGCTATCGCCAGCGCTGCTGCCATGACCGGGAAAATGCTTTAATGCGGTCAGCATGCCGGCGCGGTGATGGGCATCGACAAACATGAAAGCATATTCGGATACATTTTTGACATTTGTGCCATAGGAGCGCTCTAGCTTGGCAATGACCGGATTGTTTTTATTAATCTCTAAATCCACCACCGGGCCGAAATTAACATTAAAGCCTAAGCCTCGTAAAAACTGCGCAGTTTCGAAATATTTATCATGTGCGGCTTGTTGGGTTAACTTGGTCATCTGTTTGGCGGATGGCAAATAAGGCGCCCCAATTTTGGGTTTGATGCGCGCCACGCGGCCACCTTCTTGGTCGATGGTGATGAGGGTTTTATAGGGTGAGGCATCCTCTATCGCTTTGGTTAGGCCGGCGACTTGCGCCGCCGTGCCGATATTATGACCCAAAAACAGCACGCCGCCAACTTTGGCATTTTTAATATCGGCCAACAGGTTTTTGACGCTTTTGGTTTGCACGTCTTTGCCATCAAACCCGACCAGCACCAATTGGCCGATCATCTCACTTAACGTGACTGCATAGCTTGGCGCTGCAAATAACAGCCAGAATATAATAAAGATTTTGCGCATTTTTCATCCATTCGTCATTGCGCAAAGCCTAGGATAAAAAAAATGATTTGCCAATATCTTTATACAATCTCATCCAGCGCTTGCGCAATATCAGCGATGATGTCCTCAACCGTTTCGAGCCCGACAGACATACGCACTAGACCTTCTGAAATGCCATGCGCCGCACGTTCTTCTGGCGTATAGGTGGCGTGGGTCATGCTTGCGGGGTGTTCAATTAGGGTTTCGGCATCGCCAAGGCTGACTGCGCGGGTCACTAGGTTCAGCGCATTCATCATTATACGCCCGGCCTCTATACCGCCTTTGACCTCAAATGCAATCATCCCGCCAAACAAGGACATTTGTTTTTTGGCCAAATCATATTGATTAAAACTTGGCAAACCTGGATACATGACTTGCTCGACCGCCGGATGATTTTCTAAAAACGTTGCGACTTTCATGGCGTTCTGACAATGGCGTTCCATGCGAATTTCAAGGGTTTTTATGCCGCGCATCATCAGCATAGCGTCCATCGGCGACAATACCGCGCCAGTCATGTCTTTCAGACCTTCTGCCCGCACGCGCAACATGTCATCTGACGAGCCAACGGCCATGCCCGCAATGATATCACCATGACCACCCAAATATTTTGTGGCGCTGTGCAAAGCAATGTCTGCACCCAGTTCGACCGGGCGCTGAATATAGGGAGTGCAATAGGTATTGTCGACAACCACTTTAATTTCACCATTGGCGGCATTGTCTGCTTGGTGGGCGATTTGCGAAATGGCCTCAATGTCACAAAGGCGCATATTGGGGTTGGCGGGCGTTTCTAAATAGATAATTTTGGTTTTATCGCTTATGGCAGCGGCTATATTGTCAGCATTTGTCATATCTATTGCGGTGATTTTGACCCCAAATTTTGCCAAACCGTGAGTGAAATAGGCAAATGTGCAGCCGTATAGCGTTATGTCGCACAGCAACTCATCGCCGGCTTGCAGAAATGTCCAGCAAATGGAAGTGATTGCGCCCATGCCCGAAGCAAATGCCAGCCCGGCTTCGGCGCCTTCCAATTTGGCTAAGCGCTTTTCCAATATATCTAGCGTTGGGTTGCCGACACGGCCGTAGACAAAGCCCGGCTCTTCACCTTCAAACATAGCTGCACCTTGCTCTACGCTGTTAAACGCAAAAGTCGAGGTCATATATATAGGCGGGTTGAGTGAGCGAATGTCGCCTTGTTGATTATCATAAGCTTCGTGAATTGCGTGGGTTGCAAAGCCAAGTTTGGAATTTATTTTATTGTTTTTCATTGTGCAATTTCTCCCTGAATTGCCCTAACTATAGGGAGGAAGAAACAGCGATTGGTGTTGAATATTGTATAAATTACGCAAAATTTACGTGGAATAAGGCTAATCTTGGTAATAAAATTACCCTTGCATCAAAATCATAAGCCTAA
>NVUS02000231.1 GCA_002402005.2 OCS116 cluster bacterium
ATGCAACGCTTTGACAATTTAGGCATCATTAAAAACCCTGCTGATTATGATGAAGCGTTGATCAGCCATTTTAGCGACCAGATCAAAGCCATGAAATTAGCCGAACAGTGGGACAAACCACAATTGGTCGATTTGTTTTGCCAAACCTTGCCACATTTTGCCCATAAAGAAACGGGTAAATATCTAGACAGTAAAATGTAGGACTGTAATTTATGTATCAAGATATTGTTGATTTCATTAAAAAAACTTATGATACGGATCAGTTCATTCCGCTGCATGAGCCACGCTTTATTGGCAATGAAAAAAAATATCTGAATGAATGCATCGATTCCACCTTTGTTTCGAGCGTTGGCAAATTTGTCGATCAATTCGAGCAAATCATCGCCGAAAAAATTGGCGCAAAATATGCCATTGCCACCTCAAATGGCACATCGGCATTGCATATGTGCCTGATATTGGCCGGCGTCAGTGCTGATGATGAGGTCATCACCCAGCCACTCACTTTCATCGCCACCTGCAACGCCATCAGCTATATTGGCGCAGCTTCGGTATTTGTCGATGTTGATTTGGATACGATGGGCCTATCGCCACAAAGCCTAAAAAGCTTTTTAGAGCAGAATTGCCGCATGGATAATGGCCAATGCCGCAACAAAACCACCGGCAGAATCATCAAGGCCTGTGTGCCGATGCACACATTTGGTCACCCCTGTAAAATCGATGAGATTGGCCAGATTTGCGATGAATGGAATATTTGTTTAATTGAAGACGCTGCCGAAAGTCTAGGCTCAACCTATAAAGGCCAACATACCGGCACATTCGGCAAAATGGCTGCCATCTCGTTTAACGGCAATAAAATTGTCACTTCCGGCGGCGGCGGGGTGATTGTCACCAATGATGCAGCCATCGCCAAACGCGCCAAACATTTAACCACCACCGCCAAAATCCCGCATAAGTGGGAATTTGACCATGATGAAATTGGTTATAATTACCGCATGCCGAATTTAAACGCCGCGTTATTGGTGGCGCAATTGGAGCAATTGGATGGTTTTGTGGCCAAAAAGCGTAACCTTGCTGCACAATATCAGCAGTTTTTTGCTGCAAATAATGACATTAAATTTATTAGTGAGCCGCAAGATTGCCAATCCAATTATTGGCTACAGGCCGTGCTGCTCAATGATTTTGAACAAAGAAACCAGTTTTTAGAATATACCAACCAGCAGGGTGTGATGACCCGCCCGATCTGGAAATTAATGAATAAAGTCAAAATGTTCGAAGCTGCCCAATGCGCAGATTTGACCCATAGCGAATATTTAGAACAACGCATCGTCAACATTTCAAGCAGTGTGCCACTATGAAAAAACAACTCCTCTTAATCGGTGGCGGTGGCCATTGCAGATCAGTCATCGATGTCATCGAGCAACATGCCGAGTATGAAATTGCTGGCATCATCGACAACCCAACCATGGTTGGCAAAAGCCTGATGGGCTATAAATATTTGGGCGGTGATGATGATCTGCCACAGCTGTTTGAAACCTATAAATACGCCTTGGTGACCATTGGCCAAATAGAAAATGCCGACAAGCGCATCACATTGTTTAATCTGCTCAGCACGATCGGTTATCAAATGCCGGTCATCATCTCACCCTTGGCTTATGTTTCAAAACACGCCGAAATCGACAGTGGCAGCGTGGTTATGCATCATGCTTTGGTCAATGCAGCGGCCACCATTGGCAAAAATTGCATCATTAACAGCAAGGCGTTGATTGAGCATGATTGTCATGTGGGTGATCATTGCCACATCTCGACCGGCGCGATTTTAAATGGCGGCGTGACGGTGCAAAAAAACAGTTTTGTCGGCAGCAATTCTACTGTTATACAAGATGCCACTATAAGTGGTTTTATCAAGGCGGGAAGTCTAAAAAAATGAGTGTTTTTATCATCGCAGAAGCGGGTGTCAACCATAATGGTTCGCTAGATTTGGCCAAGCAACTTATTGATGTTGCGGCTCTAGCTGGTGTCGATGCGGTGAAGTTTCAAACCTTCAAAGCCGAAAACCTGGTGTCTAAAAATGCCCAAAAGGCCGAATATCAAAAGCAAACCACCGATGGCGAAGAAACCCAATTTGAGATGATTAAAAAGCTCGAGCTTGATGTTGCCGCCCATGACGAATTAATCGCTTATTGCGCCACCAAAAACATTATGTTTCTCTCCACCCCATTTGATTTGGACAGCATCAGCTTGCTGGATAAATTGGGCATGAATATCTTTAAAATCGCCAGCGGCGAAATTACCAATCTGCCTTATTTGCGCAAAATTGGCGGGCTCAACAAACAGGTCATCCTATCCACCGGCATGGCCAACATGTCCGAGATTAAAGCCGCGCTGGATGTATTGACCAATGCCGGCACGGACAAACAAAACATCACCATTTTGCACGCCAACACCATGTACCCAACCCCGATGCAAGATGTGAATTTAAAAGCCATGAATACCATCGGCACAGAATTTGACATTGCCTTTGGCTATAGCGACCATACATTGGGCATTGAAGTTGACATTGCGGCGGTCGCCATGGGCGCCAGCGTGATTGAAAAACATTTCACCTTAGATAAAAATATGGCTGGCCCAGACCACAAAGCCAGCCTCGAGCCGGATGAGCTGATCGCCATGACCGCCGCCATTCGCAACATTGAGCTGGCTTTGGGCAGCGCCATCAAACGGCCAAGCCCGAGTGAGCAACCCAACATGGCCATTGCCCGCAAATCGCTTGTTGCCAATGGCAACATTAAAGCTGGCGAAGTTTTTACCGCGCAAAATCTAGCCATCAAACGCCCCGGCACCGGCATCAACCCGATGTTGTGGGATGAGTATATCGGGCAGGTTGCCAGCCAAGATTACCAAGCGGATGAATTGATATGAGCCAAACAAAACATCCCAAAAAAATATGTGTGGTCACCGGCACCCGTGCCGAATATGGCCTGCTTTTTTGGCTGATGAAGGCCATTGAAGCTCACCCCGATCTTGAGTTACAAGTCATCGCCACCGGCATGCATTTAAGCCCCGAATTTGGCTTGACCTACCAAGAGATTGAAAAAGATTTTACCATTGATAAAAAAATCGAAATGCTATTGTCATCCGACAGTACGGTTGGCATTGCAAAATCAATGGGCTTGGCGCAAATCTCATTTGCCGATGCTTATGCCGATCTCACGCCCGATCTGGTGGTGGTATTGGGCGATCGGTACGAGATTTTCAGCGCCGCCTCGACCGCGATGATTTTAAACATACCAATTGCGCATTTGCATGGTGGCGAAACCACCGAAGGCGCGTTTGATGAGGCCATCCGCCACAGCATCACCAAAATGAGCCATTTGCATTTTGCCGCGGCAGAAGATTATAAAGCCCGCATCATTCAACTGGGCGAGCAACCCGAGCGGGTGTTTAATGTTGGCGGTCTGGGCATTGATAACATTAAGAAACTCAAACTATTAAGCCGTGTTGAATTTGAGCAATCCATCGATTTTAAGCTCGATCAAAAAAATATATTGGTCACCTTCCACCCGGTTACGCTCGAACAAGCCACCGCAAAAACTCAATTTCAAAATCTGCTCAATGCCATTGATCAGCTAGAAAATACCCACATCATCTTCACCAAAGCCAATAGCGATACAGATGGCCGCGTCATCAATAAAATGATTGATGATTATGTCGGCGCAAACCCACAAAAATCTGTTGGTTTCACCTCTTTGGGCCAATCGCGCTATTTGAGCGCTTTGCAATATATGGATGCTTGTGTTGGCAATAGCTCGAGCGGCTTAATTGAAGCGCCGAGTTTTCACATTGGCAGCATTAACATTGGTGACCGCCAAAAAGGCCGCTTAAAAGCCGCCAGCATCATCGATTGCGCACCGGAAAAAGCCAGCGTTTTAGCCGCCTTCACCACACTTTATAGTGATGAATTTAAAGCCCAATTGCCGGCGCTTGAAAACCCATATGGCGATGGTGGGGCGAGCGAAAAAATCATCAAAATATTGGCCGCGCAAGATTTGAGCAATATATTGAAAAAAACATTTTATAACCTCGCCTAATATAGTAATCTTGATAAATTCTAACCGTTTCAATTGAGTGTAATATGAAAACTGTCCAAAATCTTCATCTGCCTTTAGGC
>NVUS02000232.1 GCA_002402005.2 OCS116 cluster bacterium
GCTATTTTCTGCTTCACCCATACGGTTTCTTGCGCATCCGGTGCCAAGTCCAAAATCATATCGCGCAAGCCGTGGCAAATTTGCTGATGCCCATCCGGAAAATCAGCCAAAATATCAGTCAAATTTCCACATTCCGTTTTGTCACTCATATATTATCCAATTAACAATTTACAGTCTGGGTGATTTTACCATAACATAAGTTATGAAAAATGGGGCGCGTCTATGCAAGTAAAAAACATCGAAAAATGGGTATTGGAAAATTGGCATATGGAGGCCACACTCACGCCGTTGGTCGGCGAGTTTGATCTTAATTTTCGGGTCAAGATAGCCAGCGGTGATTATATTCTCAAAATCATGGCGGCAGATTGCACAGCTGAATTTATGCAAATGCAGATCGATATTTTGAATCACCTGCGAAACAAAATTGATTTTATTCCGCACATCATCCCGACCCAAAACGCCCAAGATTATGTAAAAATAGATGACCGTTTTTTGTGGATGATCAGCGCATTTGACGGTAAATTATACGCCGATTGCCTCGCCAAACCACTGAGTTTGGTGGCACAAATTGGCACAAAATTGGCCCAGTTAGACATTGCAATGCAAGGCTTTCACTCACCCGCCTTGAGCCGCTCTATCAAATGGGATCTGTCTAATGCAAGTTGGATTGCTGAATCCATTCAATCACTTGAGCCAAATAAACAAGCACGCGTTACAAATATAATAGAGGGCTATTATCAAACCAATCAAATATTAGAGTCGCTACCGAAACAAGCCATACATAATGACCTGAATGATTATAATATACTCGTGCTAAATAATAAAAATGGACAGCAGGATGTCTCCGGCTATATCGATTTTGGCGACTTAATTACTGCTCCTAAAATCTGCAACATTGCCATTTGCGCCGCCTACCTCATGCTGGATGTCGATAATCCACTCGCCTATTTAAGCCAATTTGTCAGCGCCTATCACGCGCACAATCCGCTTAGCGAAACGGAAATAAAACTCATCTGGCGTTTGGCACTTATGCGCTTGGCCGTATCCGTAACCAACAGCGCAATGATGAAATTAGAAAAGCCGGATGATGCCTATGTCAGCATATCCGAAAATGCCGCATGGCGGATGATTGATGAAGCGCAAAAATATGACGATCAATTTGTCAGCGCCAAATTATTACACGCCTGCGGATTTAAAATAAATGATAATGCCGAACGGCTCGGCCAATGGATGATCAAAAATAAATTTCACCCCTTATTCGATATGGATTTATCTGAAGCGCCAATATTTGATTTTTCAGTCATCGGCAAAGACGCACCAAGCAATGCCAAAAAACCCGATATGGTGGAGTTTCAACAAATAATCGATTCGGCCGCGAAACATGGTCAACCCAGCCTCGGCTGTTATGCCGAGCCAAGAATCATCTATGCCGGCGAGGCATTTTTTAGCGGCGCAACCCAGCATCAAGCCCGCGACCGGCGCAGTGTACACATCGCCATCGATATTTTTCTACCTGCCGGCACACCGCTCAAAGCGCCCTATCCAGCGACAGTGCATAGCGCCTCTATACAAGATACAGCCTTTGATTATGGCGGCTTGGTCACGCTAAAACATATCACCGATACCGGCCAAACTTTCTACACGCTTTACGGCCATCTCGCTTGGGCAGAAGTCAAAGCCCTAAAAGTCGGGCAGGTCATCAAAGCCGGCGAGGCCTTTGCCAAACTAGGCGATTATGACGAGAATGGCACATGGCCACCACATGTGCATTTTCAATTGGGGCTTACCGACTGGCATGGGGCAGATTGGCCTGGGGTGGTCAGCCCGGATGATCTAGATGTGTGGAAAACCATATATCCCGACCCCGCACCCTTGCTCAACCTCGCACCCGGCCATGCCACAAGTTCGATTCGCGACCGTAACACTGAACTCACCCGCCGCAAAGCTTGGTCAGGCGCAAATCTAAGCCTCACTTATGACCAACCCTTATTGTTGCAACGCGGCTATCAATGCCAGATGTATGATGAATGGGGGCGCACTTATTTGGATGCATTTAACAATGTGCCACATGTCGGCCATGCCCATCCACGCTTGGCCAAAGTTGCGGCGCGACAAATGCAAATGCTCAATACCAATACCCGTTATTTGCACCAAGCCCAATCCGATTATGCCGAGGCCATGCTGGCCAAAATGCCCGCCCATATCGACACTCTGTTTTTTGTCAATTCAGCCAGTGAGGCCACCGAGTTAGCAATGCGCATGGCGCGTGAATATAGCGGCGCAAAAAATACCATCGTCTGCGAGGCCGGTTATCATGGCAATACATTAACCGCCATCGAGTTAAGCGAATATAAATTTAACGGCAAAGGCGGCAAAGGCGCACAAGATTGGGTGCATGTTGTGCCGATACCCGATGGATATCGCGGTGAATTTAAAAATGATGACCCCGATGCCGGTGCTAAATATGCAAAATATACGCGTGCCATTATTGATGAGTTAGCCGCCAAAGGCGAAAAATTAGCCGCCTTCATCACCGAGAGTTTCCCCTCCGTTGGCGGCCAAATCATCCCACCGCAAGGCTATTTAAAAGCCGTATTTGAAATGACCCGCCAAGCCGGCGGCATCGCCATTGCCGATGAAGTGCAAACCGGCCTTGGGCGATTGGGCGACTATTTCTGGGGCTTTGAACAACAAGATGCCGTGCCCGATATGATCTTACTCGGCAAACCAATCGGCAATGGTCACCCGATAGGCATATTGGCAACCACCAGACAGATTGCCGATCGATTCGCCAATGGAATGGAATTTTTCTCTACCTTTGGTGGTTCAACCCTATCCTGCACCATTGGGCTAGAAGTGCTAAAAATCATCGAAGAAGAAAAACTGCAAGACAACGCCAAAACCATTGGTACACATATTTTAAACGCGTTACAAAAAATGCAAAATCACTGCCCCAGCATTGGCGACGTCAGAGGACTCGGCCTGTTCATCGGGGTCGAGATGATTGCTCCAGATGGATCGCCTTGTCAGGCGCGGGCCGATTATATTGCCAACCAAATGGCACAAAAGCGCATCCTCATCGGCACCGACGGGCCGCATCACAATATATTAAAATTGCGCGCGCCTTTGGTATTCAGCCAACAAGATGCCGATTTCCTTTTGCTGCATATCGAAAAAATATTTAAACAGGTCGAAAATTTAGACTGGTAAAAAAAGTAAAATTAAGGCATAAAAAGTTAAATTCTAACGGATGGAAAAACATATGGCCAGCATCATCATTAGAGACGCATTGTTAAGTGACATTGAAACCTGTCAGGCGATTGAACAAGACGCCGAAAAAAGATTTCTAACTTCTGACATTAAAGCCATCCGCGATGTTGTTGGCAAAGGTGGCATGAGCGCAGAAGCTTTGGCAGCAGCCATAAATAACGAGCTTTGTTTCATTGCCGAAATTGACCAACAACCCGTTGGCTTCATTGCCCTCACCCAATATATTGATAGCTGGTATATCGAAGAAATAAATGTGGTCGAACATGCCCAAAGCCAAGGGGTTGGCAATGGTCTATTGGCCTATATAAAAATGCTGGCCGAAATAAAGCGCATCGCCTCAATCAACCTGATCACATTTAAAGATGTCGAGTGGAATCAGCCTTACTACACCAAAAAAGGCTATCTTTCGATGGCGCAAGAACGTTTGTCTGAACAATTTTTAACGCTATGGCAGCAAGACAACCAACTTTTTGCCGCTGAATTACGGGTTTGCATGCAATTGAAAATTGACGTCAATAAATTCTGAGCTGGCTATGGATATTATCTTCTTAAATGGCGCAAGCAGCACGGGCAAAACTTCCATCGTCAAGGCTTTGCAAGATTTGCTTGAGGACAATTATCTGCACATCGGCATCGATAAATTTTTGGGCATGATGCCGGAAAAA
>NVUS02000233.1 GCA_002402005.2 OCS116 cluster bacterium
TCGCGAAAACGAACAACCCACCAAGCTTACGCATTGGTTTACAAATTGACTTCAGCAATAAATTGGTATTCAAGTGCAACAGGAAATTCCTCATCGCCTACCCAAGATAAATAGCTATTGAGGATATTTTTTATAGCCTCAGCATCATCATTTTCTGCTGCTTTTTCAATATCCTTTTCAAAATTTCCAAGCGCACGACCTAAGAGTTGTTGTCTATGTGCCATATATTTTTTTTGCAAATCAGCAAGTTCAACTATTTCATCGTAATTTTTAAACTTTTCGGACACAGCAGGAAGCCAACCAGCACTGTCTTTCAAACCTTCCACAGTAGGAGGATAATCAATCAATTTTTTCAACTCTATTTGTACGATTATTTCCAAAGCCATTTGTTTTATTTGCATTGCCTTCTGCCTATAACCCGCAGCAACATTGTTCAATAACAGATCGACAATTCGTTCGGATTTCATCATGCGCTTATCAAATTTGTGAAGATCTTCAAGCGTCTCTATTTTTTGTTCGTTAAAAAATCTTCCCAGGATTTTTTCAGCAGCTTGCTCATGAATATCACCCACTTGCTGGGTTAGAGAAGCCAATTCTTCCTGAGGCAAAACGCTTGAATAACTGGCAAGTTTTGCCAACATTTCTTTTGAACCGATAATTAGATTCATAGCACTCGGATTTGAATTTAATTGATCGACCTCATATCGAGCTGCAAATGAGTAATAGTCTTTGGCAATCGGTAATTTAATGTCGTTAGGAGCTGAAAGATATAGCTTTAATATTTTATCGGCGCCATCCTGCCTGTCTTCCAAAACCACCTGTTTAAATGCTTCGGTAAATTTTGCTAACGCGCCGCTTAATAATTTAGACCGATGAGATTCATATCTTTTCACCAATTTCGCAACTTGTTGATTGTCTAAATAGTCTTCAAAATCCGCATTAAAATCAGTTCGCCATTCTACGCTCTGTTGGGCGCCATCTGCATCAGATTTTAATTTATCTAAATCCTCTGACCTACTGACAATTAAATTGCTCAAAATGGCATCACGATGATTGTTGATCGCAAAAATTTGTTCTTCTAATGACTTGGTTGCGATTATTTTTAATGTTGTATCAAATTTGGCAACCCGCGCTTCAAAAGCTTTTAGCTTTTCAATTGTGCTATCTTGCAAATCATCATCAAATATAATGAGTTGCTTCAATCCCTTTGCGGCCCGCTGTTGCGCTATTTCTAAGTTATTCTGATAATTTTCAAACTCTTCAGCCAATAAGTTATTTGAATAAAATTCTTGCTTGCCTAAAAATTCTTTCAGCTTTAAAAAGACATTTACAGGGTCTTTAATTTGTTTTAGTGAGGCTATTTCCATATCAGCTTGCATGGAATATACACGGCTCATTTGGTTGGCGTAGAATTCATTAAATTCAGACAATTCACTTGGCAAGAAAAAATCCTGGCGTTGGCTAACTTTTGTTCTGACTGCTGACACCCCAGATGAAATGTCCTGAGACCTTGATAGATCATTAATTTCATTCATCTCTAATTTTATTTGGTTACGTATTCTGCGTACTTTCCATGTCCAAATATCGGCCTGACTCATAAACTCAAATTTCTTAGACTTTCGTTTCTCGTTAAAAATCCAGCTTGAGAAACCATTTTCAATTTTTTTATATTTCGCCAAACGAACTTGCCAAATAGGGTCTCTAAAACAAGCATAGCTCGCATTACGCACTTCACGAATCTGAGATAAATTCAAACCATCAACCGGCACACCAAAAATGGGTATAAATTGTTCATCAGTCATAAGTAAATCTGATTTAGAATACAAATCTTCAAGGCCTTGATACTCTGTTGCCAGAGACTGCCACCAGTTCCTAAAAACACCACAGCGCTCAAACAACCCAGAGGTTTGCCAAAATGTCCCAACCCCGTATTTTGCACCATCAAACACCATACGTGACACAGACGTTGGAGACACTTTAGAAATTGAAAAGGAGCTACAATTGCCGTTTGAGTATTGCCCCTGAATATGCTCGGCTCCTGCTTTAAAATCTATTATAAAATTTGGTTTCTTGATTTCGCTCAATCGGCTCGAAACACCATGAAATTGAGACTCAGTAAAAAACTCAAACTTATTTTCGCTGACGGCTTCTCCAATTAGGCTGAAATTTGTCCAATTTCCATCACTTAGTGCGTTTGCAAGTGTATAAGTCATCCGCGCTTGAAGCCTAACGCTATCATTCTTCCAAATACTTAGAGAAATATAATAAGGCACACCAGCTGCACATTCTGCGATGCCTTCCCATTCACCAAAAATACTACCGGGAATATTTTTAACTTTAAGTAATTTGCCAACCAGTAATTTTCGGCTTTCATTTTGAACTTGCCCTTGTGCAGCCCCCGGCGAAAATCCGGCGCTTTGTAAGCCGTTAATATTGATTACCTGATTACCATTATAGGCTATAGCATTGTTAGACAATAACGCCGCCCTGGTCTTAGAACCCACTTTTCCATCAGCTTTTAACCCATTTGCACTTTGGAATTTCTGAATGGCTATTTTCGTTTTGCGGCCAGGCCTGCCATCAACCTTACCGGCGTCATACCCTAACTCGTTTAACCGCGCTTGGATTTTCTTCCACTGATTTATGCTTTGTTGCTTTCTAACCGAGGTTTTTCTACTGGATTTCCGACTTCCTTGTTTTCCATTACGTTTAACAAATTTATCAATTTCATTAATAATGGCCAACCCCTTGCCCAAATCGCCAAGAAAATCCGCTTTCACCGTATATGAATTTAAAACAATGACTAAACTCACTAATAATAATCTAAAAAACATCGCTTATTACTTTGCGCGGCATGATTTCAAATGCGTTGCAAACCCTTCGTATTTTTTTCCAATTTTCAAAACTTCTTTGAAATTTTGCCCTAAGCTTTTCCATTCAACTTCAGTAATATTTCTTTCATCCAATCCATCAATGAGACAAGAGCAGAAATTATCTTTTTTGAACTGCCCTACGCAGCTAAATTTTGCAGAATTTCTTAACGCTTGCTGCCTTCTTCGTTCAACTTCAACTGCCTTTTTCTCGGCAATCTTAATTTTTTTAGCTTTTTCTTCGGGCGAAGCGATTCCATCGCGGTTTTTTACATAAGCAACTAGATTTTTGTAAATACGACCAATTGTTTGGCTTTGACAGCCCCCGTAAGGTGCATATATTTGTAAGAGTATGGCCGCATCGGCAGCGGCTTTTTGTTTCAACAATTCTAAACTATGTGAATCGTCCACAATACTCATAACGCCGCCGTTTTCTAGCTGGTTGGTCATTCCCATTATCATGTTAAAGCCCATAAGTAGGCCGTTTTGCGCCATATTGTCACCACCATTGTCAAAATTTATTGCCATCATTTCGCGCTCCATGATTTGGGAGACAGCTGGGTCATATATCCTGATACAAGTGGGGTCTTTGAAATTATAAGTGCCAGAGAATTCAGCATTAAAAGAGTTTAAATAAATTAGTGTTCTAGAAGCTTTCATGCCCAATATATTTGCAATGCCTAAGTCGGAGTTTCTAAGTTTTGAAAGATTGCCTGAATATAAAGCATCAAGAATTTTGGGTTGAGAAAACTTATTGGCTTCAAACTTTGGTTCTTGTGGTTGTGAGGGCGCAACCTGTTGATTGGAAATAATATTTTCTTGCGGCAACGCTAATTCCATGCCGATATTTTGCGTAACGACCTGAATATCCTCTTCACCTGATAATATAGCCAGCACATCAGCCGCTGGTGAAAAACCAGCTTCACTCGCGATTTGATAAAGCGATATGGCAAGTTCTTGATCAACGTCAACCCCTGCAATACCATTCATATAGGCATCAGCAAGGTAAGCATATACAGGCCCATATTGGCTTTCTTTTTCTAACTTTAAAAATAATTGCATACCCTCATCCAACTTCCATGCCGCCCATAAAGAACGCCCAAGTTGAAATTTAAAGCGCGGTGTATCTGGATAGTCCTTAACAGCTTCGCGACAATATTTTACTGCAGGGCCTGGAATAACATTGGCTTCTTCCACTCCAGACGCCCAGAGGTTTGGATCATTAGGATGAGCAGCGTATTCATCGCATTTATGTACATTCTCATACTCATCTGCAGAAACAAGTGTGGTTGTGAAGGTTGATAAACATGTGAAAACAAATATTAGTAAAGTTAAAGTCCTCAATTTATTTCCAAACAACATGAATAGGTTAATTATATTTTACATATGATTGTAATCAGTTAGTATGCGATCTGTCTACTGAAATTTAATGAGGAAAGTGCCGATGTTTAGACAGATAATTATTAAGATTGCCTTTGCCTTTATAATATTACCATTTTCATCGATACACTCGATTGCCACACCAAGTGTCGAGATGTCAAATTTAAAAGCGATCACAAGCTCACAAGAACTCAAGCAAGTAAACACAGTATTAATCGCCGCTGGACGGCCACCACATCGGCCAAGGCCAATAAAAAAAATCACACCCAGAACTGCAAAACCCAAAATTAATGTTAAAAAACCATCAGCTTCTCTTGGTAAGAAATCCCCCTCACGCGCTCAAGTTATACCCCAAATAACAGGTAAAACCCGACAAAAACCAAGCACACAAATTCGTCCGGTTAAGTTTCCCAAAAAAACATCAGTTAGCGGCGTAAAAGCCAAAATATTTTCAAATAAAATACAGGCTTTTGCAAAGAAAATTGCTTCCCAGCCTTTATCAGCGTCTCAAAAAAAGCTAACACTTTCTAGAATTAGAAAAAGCAGTACTTATATTAGACCCAAAAACTGGCTTCAAATAACCGGCGCTTTAAAAAAAGCTGCCCGAGAAAAAGGCGACACAAACATAGGCAGTGCCAACAGAAAATTGGCAAATGAAATGGGCAAATCCTGGGTCGGCCCCAATTATAGACTTGCGAGCGACAAGAGAACCCTTGTTAGTAAAGATGGATTGAGGCAATACCGCCCACCCACTACAAAACCAAACTCTCGACTAGCAAAGACAGGCATTCAAGCAAATTTTGAAAGCAGAACCCATCCCGGGAAAAAAGATTGGATAAATAATGCACATCTGGATATAGTTGACTGATTAAAAGCGCTGAAGTAAAAGCATTGTACCTTCAGATATCGAGCTGAAAAGCTCTCGCCTAAACATCCTAAATTTTCAATTTAGGATAACAGCTACTATCGGCTGCGGTACTCAAAACCGCGGCATTAATATTTTTTGTAATGTTGTTAAAAAAGAAAAAGCTTTCTGCTCTCCATTTGCAATTTTTTTTAATGTTTCAATTTGATATACAATTTTCTTGAATTGATAATAGTATATCAATCACCGCTCATATATTTTTCAAGGTTTTTATCTTTTCTACTGGCGGTTACCAAAATCTTATCGACCAAGTCTTGCTTAACAACCACAGTGATATTGCCAAAGATTTCCTTGTCAAAACCACCTTTTAATATCATCACATCTAATTGATATTTCATTTCA
>NVUS02000234.1 GCA_002402005.2 OCS116 cluster bacterium
AGGCCTACGCGGGTGCGCCACATAAGTGGCGGCCTCCAGTCCGGCTGGCTCAAAAAACACATGAGTTTTTTGAGCGGGAGTTGTACTGAAAGGTTTAGCCAGAGTTGTACTGAAAGGTTAAGGCTAGGGTGCTTGCATTAAAGTTTAGTCACCCGTATCGCGGTCAACCGGTTCGCCTGTTTGCGCGAAATCTCAAACCGAAAGCCATAAAAATTAAACGCCTGCCCAATATTCGGAATGATCTGTGCTTCATTAATAATCAGCCCAGCCACACTAATGGCATCATCTTGCGGCAATTGCCAGTCCATGGCGCGGTTTAAATCGCGTACCGATATATGGCCATCAACATTCACACTGCCATTGGGCTGTGGCCGCATGCCTTTTAGGCCATGGTCATGTTCATCAACAATGTCACCGACAATTTCTTCCAAAATATCTTCCAGGGTAATCAGGCCTTGGGTTTCGCCATATTCATCGACCACCAACGCAAAATGGCTTTTGCGTTTTAAAAAATTATTCAACTGGTCTTGCAAACTGGTGGTTTCAGGCACATACCAAATCGGTGTGAGTAAGCTTTCTAAGTCTTTTTCTTCGGCTTGTTTTTGGGCATTAATAGCCCAAAGCAAATCTTTGGTGTGCAAAATGCCGATAAAATTATCTGGCGCACCCCGGTATAATGGCACACGAGTATAGCTATTGTTCAATATTTGCGTGGCAATTTCGGTCGCACCGAGTGCAATGTTGAGGGCAAAAATATTGGTTCTATGGATCATCACATCTTCGATGCCCATTTGTTTCAAATCCAAAATACCGCCCAACATATCGCGGTCATTTTTAACCATCACGCCTTCTTCATGCTGCAAATCAATATTGCCTCTTATTTCAGCATCAGCGGCATCTTCATCCATTTCTTGCGGCGGCCTGACGCCAAATATCCATAGAAAAAAACTAACAATTGCACGAATGATCAGCACCAAAGGCGTGAGAATAAATACAATAGAGCGCATCAGCGGCGCGACAAACAGAGCCAGTTTTTCAGGCTGTTGCAAAGCGTAAGTTTTGGGCAACACTTCGGCAAAAATCAAAATCACAAAAGTCATAATCACCGTGGCATAAGCCACACCCGCCGCGCCAAATAAATTGATGAAAAAGCTGGTGGCAATGGCCGAGGCCAAAATATTGACCAAATTGTTGCCCAGCAAAATCGCCCCAATCAGCTTTTCGGGTTTTTCTAACAATTTGCCAACCATATCGGCACGTTGGCTTTTTTTCTTTTGCATTTGTTTAATGCGGGCGCGAGAGGCTGCGGTTAACGCGGTTTCAGAGCCCGAAAACAAAGCCGAAATGAAGATGAGCACAATAATGGCGCCAACCGCCATCAATGTGTCGGTATTTTCAGTGATAAATTGAGTTATAGTTTCAGCCATTATTTAAAGCTCTTGCTCTTCAAAAAGTTAGTCACAAGCTGTTGATCAACATTTTTCTCAACAAATGAGTCACCGACCGCATTGGCCAAAATAAACGTCATTTCACCCTGTTCAGTCTTTTTGTCTTGCAGCATATATTTTAGCATTTGTTCGGCCGATGGCAAGGGTTGCAAACCTTCAAAACCCAAATCATGGGGCAGGCCAATGGTTTGCATATGCTGTTTAATGGCCGCAATGTCTGCGCCATTGTTAAAGCCCAAAAAGGCCGAAAATTCAAACGCCAAAACCATGCCAATGGCCACGCCTTCACCATGGATTAACCGGTCAGAATATTGCGTATGGGCTTCCAACGCATGGCCAAATGTATGGCCTAAATTCAACAATGCCCGCACGCCATGTTCTTTTTCATCCAAGCTGACAATGTTGGCTTTGGATTGGCAGGATTTAACCACAGCATATTGCCGCGCGGCCTTATCACCATCAATCAGTTTTTCGCCATTTTTAAGCAACCAGCTATAAAATTCTGGATCGTTAATCAGCGCATACTTAAATATTTCGGCATAACCGGCACGTATATGGCGGTCAGACAATGTGTCCAAAATGTCAATGTCAGCCAATACCAATTTGGGCTGATGAAACGCACCAATCAAATTTTTACCTTGTGCCGAATTGATGCCAGTTTTGCCACCAACACTGCTATCCACTTGCGCCAAAATCGAGGTTGGAATTTGTATAAAACCCACACCACGGCGCAATGTCGCCGCCGCAAAACCAGCCAAATCACCAATCACCCCACCACCCAATACGGTGATCACATCATTGCGTTCCACGCCAAAACCGATGAGTTTTTCTAGCAGAGTTTCCAGCATGGTCATGCTTTTGCTTTTCTCACCGGCGGGCAGAATAATTGCATCACACTCAATGCCTTGATTGCCGAGCGAGGCTTGTAAATCAGCCAAATGTTGTTCGGCCACATTCTCATCGGTGACGATGATGGTGAATGGGCGTTTTAAATGTGGTTCAATTAATTTGCCGGCAAATTCAATCAGGTGGCTGCCGACCATAATGTCATAGCTGCGGCTTTCGCCCAAATCGACGGTGATGGTTTGGCAATTTTTAAGAGGCATATTCAATCATTTCGTCTAGTAATTTTTCAATCATCACATTGTGCGGGGCATCAATGGTATCAATGGTAATGTTGGCCTGCGCATAAACCGGATAGCGCTCATCAATCAGCCTTTGCATCACCTCTTTGGGGTTATCAACCTGCAACAAAGGCCGCGTTTGGCGTAATGCAATGCGGTTCATCAAAAGCTCCAAATCACCACGTAGCCAGATGGATATGCCTTGGCGTTTAATGTTGTCACGCGTGGTTTGGCGCATATAGGCGCCACCACCAGTGGCTAAAATTTGCGGGCCATTGTCAAGCAAGCGCGAAATTACTTTTTCTTCGCCCTCACGGAATTTTTCTTCGCCAAATGTGGCAAAAAATTCAGTTACATCCATGCCGGCTGCGGCTTCAATTTCTTGATCGGCATCTTTAAACGGCAAGTCCAAATGCTTGGCCAAACGCCGCCCCAAAGTGGTTTTGCCTGCGCCCATAAGCCCGATCAAAACGATGGACTGGTTGCCCAAATAGTCACGGATGACTTTTGTGCCATTTCTATCGAACATAACTTGTCCAAACTGGTGTTCTTCTGCACATCTATCGAGCGGCGCAATTTATAATTTAATTGCC
>NVUS02000235.1 GCA_002402005.2 OCS116 cluster bacterium
GATTCTTAAGCACGCCCACATAAGAAGAAGAAACCAGCACTAGCTTTTTAATTTTCTCACCATGTAAACGGGCATATTCCAAGCCAAAAGCCACGCCTGATGTCAGCGTCAATATGGTCGGCTGCACCAACCCAAAAATGTCGATAAGCTGGTCAATGGCCATGGTCGATTTTTGGATATATTCGTCAGGCCTATATAATTTGTCCAGTGTTTCATAATATCCGGGGCGTAACGGCATTAAAATTCGAATGTTATTCTCCTGCAACCATTCATAACCAAAATTCGGCGGAAAAAATGAAAATTGCCCATGGCACAATATAACCGGATGGCCTGAAATCGGTCCAAAATCAATGGCTCTCAACGCCTCCTGATCTTGGGTCTGAATGTTGTGAAGCCGTAATTTTTTATCAAATACATTGTCCAAAAAATAACTGACAATTTTCTCATGTTCTTGGTTGTTAGAATCCGCATAATTATTCCCCAATGCCAAAGAAATGCTGGCAATCACGTTGCGAATAAGCTCTGTTTGACCATTGACTGAAAATTTTTCAATTATAGATTTTACCTGATTGCGCCGCGTATGATACGAAACATCATCCCGAATTGAGGACTCTTTGGCCGAAATTCCACTCACCAAATCCAGCAATAAGCTATATTCAGCCGAGGTTAAATTGGACGTCAGATATAATTCTTTAATGGCTTTTAAAATTAAATTCTTTTCAATATATAACAGTTCGCGTGTGTCTAAGTCATCCACCATATTTTGCGGTGTGCACATAACCAATGCGTTGCCATTCTTCACGTAACATAATTTTTGATTGAATATTTTTTCTATATTTTCATCGGTGATGACATCCCGAAACAAATCAATATCACCATCAATCAAAATAAACTTAGCATCTTCATTTATAACCACCCGGTCAAAACGAAACAAACCATTATGCCGGGTTTTGTTCAAATAAAATTCTTCAATTTCATCTTGGGAGAGCATTGCCAATGCATCTTCTTCAGCTTTCGCAAGTTCTATATCCGACATGTATGATACCTATGTTTGAATAAATATTATTCCGAATTTTCCAGTTCAAAATCATCCAGAGCATATTTAAAAAAATCACCAATTTCTTTAAATATCAAATTTTGGCCTTTACCCTCAACTTCAATCAATCGGCTATTTCCCAATTTTTGATGAAAAAGCCGAATATCTTCGATTCTATCAAATGGGTTTTCCTGCCCATGCACCAGTAAAACCGGGCATTGAATATGTTCAATGTCATTCCAAATTCGGTTATCATCAATCAGGCAGCTCATGTAAAATGACTGCCAGCCATTTTTTATGCAAGACAATAAAATTGGGTGGGCATTGTGCTTTGAAAACGCCTCTTTATATACATATTGGTCAAATTCACAGCCTTCATGGCTCGTGGTCAATAAACGCAAAGTGGTTTCTGGGCTGCGCAATTTATATAGGTAAAAGTCAACAATCTTTTTCAAAATCACTTGGTTTAACCGCCCAAGCACCGCCATGCCTTTGACCATTTTTCGCAGCTTGCTATTTTTAATAACGCCAATGTAAGACGATGAGGTCATAACTAGCTTCTTAATTTTATCGCCGTGTAACCGTGCATATTCCAACCCAACAATCGCGCCTGAAACCATCGACAATATGGTCGGTTTTTGTAAAGAAAATATATCAATTAGTCGGTCAATGGCGACAATTGATTTTGCCAAATATTCATCACCATCATATACATGGTCTAATGTTTCCGAACAACCAGGGCGCAAGGGCATGAGTATACGCATGTTATTTTCATACAGCCAGTCGAACGAATAATTAGGATAAAATGTTAAAAAAGACCCGTGACAAACAATCACCGGGTCACCAGTAATCGGGCCAAAATCAATGGCTCTTAACGTTACATTGTCGGACAGTTGAATTTTATGAAACCGATATGGGCCCGAAAACATTGTATCAAGATACGCGGTTGTCACGTCTTTAACCTGCGCATCATCGGTACTTTTTGCATCAAACGCCACCGAAAATATGCTCGCAATCACATTGCGTATCAATTCCGTCTGGCCATTGACCGATAATTTTTCGATCAAAGATTTGACTTGGTTACGCCGCGTATGATAGGACACATCACCTTCGGCCGCCGATTGTTTAGTAGAAAGCCCAGTTAATAAATCAAGCAACAGGCTATATTCAGCGCTGGTGATCAGACCCAAAGGCCGTAATCTATTGATAGATTCTAAGATAATATATTGATTTATATAAATAAGTTCCGACAATTCAACATCATCCATCGCGGGTTGCGCCCGGCAAACAATCAAGCCTTCATCACTGCGTATGAAACCGATATTCTGCTCGAATATGCGCTGCATGTTTTCGGCAGTCAGCACATCGTTAAACAGTTGAATGTCACCTTCAATGAGTATGAATTTTCCCGTTTCATCAATGATGATTCTATGTAAATTTTGGCGATTTATATCCGTATTTTGAGTCGTGTAAAATTCTGCCGCAGCTTCTTCACCAAGTAAATTCAAAATATATTTTTCGACAGATTTGATTTGATTTGCAGGCATAAAACGTAACCTTAATTTGTCAGTATCAATAAAATTTAATAATGAAGCCAAAATTTATTTCAACTTTAGACTATTGGATTTTATTTTTCGCCTCATGATGCAATTGTATCATGTGCAGTATTAATTTGTCGGTTATTGCTCAAACCTAGGTAAAAAAATTAGCGAATACAACAAAAAGATTATTTTAATTTTTGCATATACTAGGTGGGTGACGAGGGTGGATCCAAAATTTTTAACATTTATAGACAGAGCCATTGAGCAATTTTCACAATTGGAGAATGAAGACGACAAGTGGCAATTGGCCAATGATTTGGTGATTGAAGTTGGCGGCAACGCACTTAACGTTGCGGTTTCGACCAGATCCAAAACCATCACATGGGCACGTAGTTCCATGAAACAGAATTGGCTAGATGATTATATGGCCGAAGGTTTATTTGTCAGCGATCCATTTATCAAGTCAATGGGCATCGCCAATAATTTCACCTCACTTTTTGCCGGCAGCCTGAGCGCGAAAGATACCAATGATCGCAAATTATTGGATTTAAATCACGGCCTAATCGAACCAGGCTATAACTCACTATTTGGCTTAAGTTTCACCGGCGCTTTGGGCAATCAAACCAAGCTTGTGGTCATTGCCAGTGAATTGTCTAGCCAAGAGTTTCAGCAAAATCTACCGATCAATCACTTGCGGCTTTTGGCGTCAATTATCTCGGCAAACATCGCCGTGCCGATGAATGAAGCGGTCGGCGGTGTATTCAGTTTCGGCAAAAAAACCATAACCGCCAAAGAAAAAGAGGTTTTCTCGTGGCTGGCAGTTGGGCTGCGAAATGATGCCATTGCCGACAAGTTAAACATTGCCGAAATCACCGTGCGCAAGCACATTATATCCGCCCGCAAAAAGCTAAATGCCAGCACGCGCGAGCAAGCATTAGCCATCGCCATTTGCGATGGTCACATTCAGTTATAAAACAACCGAAACCCATAGATTAAAATGCTAATAAGTATCGTTTTCGATAGGTTGACCC
>NVUS02000236.1 GCA_002402005.2 OCS116 cluster bacterium
AGCATGGGTCAGGTCTAATAACAATTCGTCAAATTTCGCCGCGCCTATCGGGTCAAGCCCGGCCGTTGGCTCATCCAAAAACAATATATCCGGATCAAGCGCCAACGCCCGCGCCAAAGCCACACGCTTGCGCATTCCGCCCGAAAGGTCAGAAGGCATAAGCCGCCCAACAGTCTCATCCAAACCGACCAAAAACAATTTCATATAGGCCAATTCATGCGCAAAACGCCGGCCAATGCCCAATTGCTCCTTCATCGGCAAAATAATATTGTCCAATACACTCAAGCTCGAAAACAACGCCCCGTCTTGAAACAAAACCCCCCATTTGCGCGCCAGACCACTGCCGCCCGTGGCTTCGCTAAATGGCTCAACGCCCAATACTTTCACATTGCCAGCTTCGGGTTTTTTAAGCCCAGTCATTGTGCGTAACAATACCGATTTACCGGTGCCAGAACCACCGACAATGCCGGTGATGCTACCGCGTTTAATGGTTAGGTTTAAATTGTCATGCACAATATTGTCGCCAAATTGGCTGCGCAAATTCTCAATCACAATAATATTGTCATCGTTTGGGATGTTTTCATTCTCTGGGTTGTCTTGCATCATCGCCCCCTAAAATGAGTTAATTTGAGTGAAATAAATGGCAATTATAGAATCGATAATAATCACTAAAAATAAGCTTTTGACCACCGATATGGTGGTATGATGACCCAAAGATGCGGCGTTAGAGCGCACTTTGAAACCTTCAGAACAAGCCACCAAAACCATCGATATGGCAATGAATGGCGTCTTGATCATCGCCGTGCCAATGTCAGATATTTCCACCCCGTCATAAATCAGTTCGATAAATTCATCAAAACCCATCTCGTAACGGATATATAACAAAACCGCACTGCCGGCAAAACCAGACAATATCGAAATGAAGGTCAATATCGGCAAAGCAAATAACATAGCCATCACCCGCGGCATCACCAAAAATTTCATCACATCAAGGCCAATCACCTTCATCGCGTCAATTTCTTCATTCATCCGCATCGAGCCAATTTCGGCGGTGATCGCCGATGAGGTCCGCCCGGCCACCAACATGCCAGTCAGCAAGATAGAGGTTTCACGCGCCGTCACCATGCCAATGAAGGCCACCACATAAGTCTCGGTACCAAAGCCCGGCAAGCGCACAGCTGCCTGTTCAGTCAGCACCGCACCGACCATAAAGCTCACCGCCGCCACAATGGCAATGGCCGGAATGGTCATCTGTTGCAAATGAAACATCATCGAGGTGAATTTAAATTCCTGTGGCCGGCGGACGATCTCAAACAGACCAAAAATAAACAGCCCAAACAATTGCGGAATTTCCAAAAACGCCTTAAACGTATTTAACGCTGATTCTCCAAAACCTGCCAACAAATCAAATGGCGACGCAAATTTGCGCGGTTTGTCATGCTGTTGGTTCAAATCATGCCCAGCTAATTTACCCTTCAAGCTGGTAAATTCATCAGATAGATCAAGATAAGCAATTTCTGAATCAGCATTTGCTGCCGTCACCAGATTTTCCAATTTCTTAAACACCACTATAGCCGAGGTATCAACCGCTTTCACTTCTGCAGCATATATCGAATATTTTATTTTGCGGCCGGACGGGCCAACCGCTTGGTCAAATTCCCGCACCAGCTTGGCTTCAATCTCGCCTAAATTAGACAATGTCCAACGGCCAGATAGATGCAAATCTAGCTGATTTTGGCTGGCAGTTAATTTATATAATTTTTCACTCATACTAAATTCATTACGGCTCAATCGTGGCGACTGTTTGACATATAATATATATTCACCCAAATTACAGCAATAAACATGCAGCGGAGCAATTATTTATCATCAGCTTGCCTAAATTCCAGCGCGTCACCATTCCAAATAAACTTCAGCCCAAGCGATATGGCCAAGCCAATCACTGCCAAAAACGCCGCAAACCAATAGGCCAAATTGGCATAATCATTATATAAATTGCCGGCAATGATAAACGCAATGGCCATAAATACCCCCATATTCAGGCTGACATTAATCGCCATGGCGGTAGAGATTAAATTGTCCGGTACGCTGCGTGAAATCAAGTTCAACGCACCCAAATACACCGCGCCAAAAGTAAACGCGTGCAAGATTTGCGAAATAAAGACCAAAACCAAGGGCGGGTCAATCGCCAAAATACTCCAGCGGATCAAAGCCGCCACCGCCGCCAAAATCAGCAAACGCCGCGGGCCAAACATATTGGTCAGTTTTGCTGAGAAGATAAACAGAACCACCTCAGCCAGCACCGCCACTGCCCATAAAATACCAATCAATTCGCTCGAATAGCCAATCTTGGCCCAATGAATGGCGCTAAACCCATAATAAACCGCATGTGACGCTTGAATGAAGGAAACCGCCACCAAAATGGTGATAAAAATCGGATGTTTGACCAGTATAATCGCGCCCGCCATGTCAAATTTCTTAACTTTCTTGGGGGCTTTTGCCAAGTCATCTTGCGGCAATATCGGCAAAACAAAGCTGGCAATGGTCGAGGCCACTGCGCCAAACAATAGCCAAGAAATAAAAACATCGAAATCATAAATATCGATCATTTTACCGCAAGCATAAGAAGAAAATACAAAGGAAAGCGAGCCCCATAGCCGTATGCGGCCAAAGTCAAAGCCAAATTTACCCGCCCCTTTTATGGTCAGGCCTTCTAAAATCGGCACAATGGCGGCCGATGCCATAGAGAACAAAACAATCACCAGCACAATCAGCATAAATTCATCGACAAAATAAAGCGCAATCACACTCAACGTGGTCAGTAAATTCATAATCAACACGGGGGTTTTCTTATGCTCAAAACCATCGGCAAATAACGCCCCAACCGGCCCAGATACACTTTTGACAAATTGTGCCAACGCCAGAACAAACGCAATTTGCGCCGCTTCGACCCCACGGCTGGCCAACCAAGGCGCAAAAAACACCGTATATGCGGCAAAACCCCAAAATTGAGTGCCGAATGAAACAGCGGTCTTGATGGCGAACAAACGGCCTATTGTCGATTTCATAAAACCTCAAATACAATCAAATGAGTTGATCAAATTCGTTAACCAAAATTAACGCTTCTAAAACAGCTGCGAATCGGACAGAGTGATTAGTTAGTAGAGTATAAGGCTATGTTCTTGCCAAAAGCGGCGAAATAACCCCTAGAATGATCGTATGTTAGCATGAGCGGTAACCGAAATAACCCCAAAAATGAACTTATTGACCAGAAAATAAGCTCAGACAAAACGCTCAAAGCCAAATCCGAATATCATGATGATTACGACCAAATACACTCCGCAGTGCTCGAAACCAAACGTGGCCGCTGGTTTTTAGGCGAATTCGCCCGTAAAAACCAACAAGTCGAAAGCCAATTGGTACTCGACGCCATTGCCGCCTTAGAAGGCAAGATCACCCAAAACAGCTCAGCAGCAGCACCCGAAATTAAAATTGACAGCGCAAAAGTCGAAACCGCAAAGCCGGAACTCACAAAACCACAAGCACAAAAAACCGAAATCACAAAAGATGATTTCGAAACTGAACAACAATCCACTCATTTCGGTAAATTATTCGCCACCTTCAAACACAAAACCATGATTGGCCTGAAATGGGCGGGCATAAAAGGCATGCTTGAATTTTCCAAAATTCAAACCATCATTAATTTCGCCGCCTATCAATCCCGCGCCAGCATCCAAACTCAAGAAAAAAAATTAAACGCCATTATTGATGATTTGCAAACCCAAAATATCGACCCGATCATTCTCAAAAAATTGAATATTGTGGCCTCCGAACTCCGGAAATTAGAAGAGCTGCAAGGCAATTTAAATGTGCAGCTCGAAGATGGTCTAAAATTCATGGGCGAAGTCGAAAAAATCGTGCAGAATATCGAACCAGATTATGAAAAATTCACCCCAAAATCGCTCGAAAATGCACCAAAAACAGCAAAAAAACAGCAAAAAATAGCAAAAAATGAGCAAAAAACGCCCGAAAATGAGCTAAAAACCCTCGAAATTACACCCAAAATCACCAAGTTAGGCCCGGCTGGCCGCATCAAAAAAATGTTCAAAATCGAACAAACTTTGGAGCAACAAACCGCTGAAAATCTGGCCGAACCAGCCAAAGCCTTTGATGAAGCTTTTGCAGCCGAGCGGCTTAAAGTTGAGGCCGAAATAAGATCTGTATCTAATGCTGAGAATATCGAAAAAGACCTACAACCCATTGTAGCCAAAGCTAAAACCATTGAAAATAAAACCATAATATCTGAGCAAAGCGAAAAGCTAGCCCAAATCAGCGATAAGATGAAACAGGCGACAGAAACTGCCGATCAACAGCCACAAATCATCATTAACGATGATTTTAACGCATTGAATTCATTGGCATTATTATCAAAAACTGAACGCACAATGTTATTC
>NVUS02000237.1 GCA_002402005.2 OCS116 cluster bacterium
ACGTCCCAAAACATAGTTATGCAGCATGCCGACAATAATCACCAAGCCCGCCGCCACAATCGCCGCCACAAATAAAGCCGACCAAATCTGAATGGTTTGGCCATAATAAGAGCCCGCCAACATGCGCGCGCCAAGCCCTGCTACAGCACCAGTTGGCAGTTCAGCCACAATCGCCCCCACCAAAGCCGCAGCCACGGCCACCTTTAACGAGGTAAATAAATAGGGCATAGACGATGGCCAACGCAACTTCCAAAACATTTGGCTATTACTGGCATTATAAGTCCGCATCAAATCCAGCTGTGCTTGGTCAGGACTACGTAAGCCCTTCACCATGCCCACCACAATCGGGAAGAAAGACAGATAAGTCGCAATAAACGCCTTCGGAATCAACCCCGAAAACCCAATCGCATTCAGCACCACAATAATCATTGGGGCAATCGCCAAAATCGGAATGGTTTGCGAGGTAATTACCCATGGCATCACCGATTTATCCATCGCCTTATTGTGCACAATGCCTACCGATAGCAAGATACCCAATATACCGCCCATCACAAAGCCCAACAAGGTCACCGACAGAGTGATCCAAGCGTGATAAATAAGCGAGCGTTTCGAGGTCACATTTTTTAGCACCGTAGTGTTCCAAATTTCTTCAAACACTTGGTGCGCAGCCGGCAATACTGGGCGTTTTTGCGCCATGCTATTGCTCACCATTTCACCAAAAGTCAACTCAATGTCATTGCGTTTGGCTTGGTCATATTCAAACGGCGCATTCAACCACACCACGCATACATACCAAATGGCCACAATCACCGCCAAAACGGTCAAAACAGGTATCAACTTCCCATTCTTACCCATCATAACTTTGTCCTGCTCTTAAGCCCTCACGCACACGGTGCGCTATGTCTCTAAATTCATCACTCTCCCGAATGTCCAACGGTCTCTCGCTAGGCAATGTCGATTCAATCACATCAATCACCCGCCCCGGCCGCGGGCTCATCACCACAATCTTAGTCGATAAATACACCGCTTCATTTATAGAATGTGTCACAAAACAAATCGTCTTATTGGTCCGCGCCCAAAGCTCCAAAAGCTGCTGGTTCAAATGATCACGCACAATCTCGTCCAACGCCCCAAATGGCTCATCCATCAACAATAGATCGGCATCAAATGCCAAAGACCGCGCAATAGATGCCCGTTGCTGCATACCGCCCGACAATTGCCATGGGTATTTTTTAGCAAAATCATCCAAACTCACCAATTCCAAAACCTGCGCAACCCGTTGCTTTTGCTCAGCCTTACTGTAACCCATAATTTCCAAAGGTAGCGCAATGTTGCTCTCAATCGTCCTCCACGGGTAAAGCGATGCATGTTGAAATACATAACCATAAGCCCGCGCCTGACGCGCCTCAGCAGCACTCACACCATTCACTAACAATTCACCAGATGTCGGCAGTTCCAAATCAGCAATGGTGCGCAAAAACGTCGTCTTGCCACAACCCGATGGCCCAATAAACGAGATAAAGTCACCTTTATTGATATCCAAATCCACTTCCGATAAGGCATGCACATCACCATCAGGCGTCGGAAACACCAAGGATAGCTTTTTTGCCGATATAACTATTTCGCTCACTCAAATATCCTTCACTCAAACGCCAGAGGCCGGAATGCCCGTGCGCTGCACTTTACGCGGCGCAGTCACTTGCTTCCATTTACTCAAAGCACTATTCACCGCTTGGTATGGCTCACGTTTCACAAATTTGCCGTGGCCTTCTTGCGTATTCATCGCACCCTCAGTCACCGCCACATGGCCGCGTGTTAAGGTAAAGCGTGGCAATCCAGTTACCTGTTTGCCCTCAAATACATTATAATCAATGTTAGATTGTTGGCTCGATGCGCTGATGGTTTTGGATAATTTCGGATCCCAAACCACAATATCTGCATCCGCACCTTCAAGTATCGCACCCTTTTGCGGGTACATATTCAATATCTTAGCAATATTGGTCGAGGTCACCGCCACAAATTCATTCATCGTCAAGCGGCCAGTTTCAACCCCATATGTCCACAACATCGGCATACGATCTTCAAGCCCACCCGTGCCATTCGGAATTTGCGTAAAATCACCCACGCCAAACCGCTTCTGCTCAGTGGTAAACGCACAATGATCAGTCGCCACCACTTGCAAACTACCAGCTTGCAAACCAGCCCACAGACTATCCTGATGCTGCTTATTACGAAATGGTGGGCTCATCACTCGACGTGCCGCATGATCCCAATCGGGGTTAGCATATTCACTATCATCCAAAGTCAGATGTTGAATTAAAGGCTCACCATAAACCCGCATGCCATTCTGCCGCGCACGTCTAATCGCTTCATGGCTTTGCTCACAACTCGTATGTACCACATAAAGCGGCACACCCGCCATATTGGCAATCATAATTGCCCGGTTGGTCGCTTCACCTTCAACTTCTGGCGGGCGCGAAAACGCATGCGCCTCAGGGCCAGTATTGCCCTCGTCGAGCAATTTGGCTTGCATCTGCGCCACCACATCGCCATTTTCAGCATGTACCATTGGCAAAGCGCCTAAAGCCGCACAACGTTGGAACGATGAATACATCTCATCATCATCCACCATCAACGCGCCTTTATAAGCCATAAAATGCTTAAACGAGTTAATGCCGTGCTTTTTAACGATGGTTTCCATATCGTCAAACACTTGCTCGCCCCACCACGTAATCGCCATATGAAAACTATAATCACAATTGGCACGAGATGACTTATTGTGCCACCGATCCAACGCCGTCACCAGTGACTGGTCTGGATCAGGCAATGCAAAATCCACCACCATGGTCGTGCCGCCAGCCAAACTAGCCCGCGTGCCACTTTCAAAATCGTCAGAAGAATAAGTGCCCATAAATGGCATCTCAAGATGAGTGTGCGGGTCAATCCCCCCCGGCATCACATAACAACCTGTCGCGTCCAGCACTTCATCGCCCGATAAATTGTCACCAATCTCAGCAATTCTTCCGCCTTCAATCAATATATCAGCTTTATAAGTACGGTCTGCGGTCACCACTGTGCCGCCCTTAATCACTTTGCTCGCCATGTCATTCCCTCCCACTTTATTAATTATTTAACGTCGCTAGTTTCGC
>NVUS02000238.1 GCA_002402005.2 OCS116 cluster bacterium
GGCGCTGCCATCATCTTTTGAAATCAATACGGTGAGGCCAAAGCGCGGTCTGTTTTCGGCCGCAACGCTTTGAAACAAAGCGCAAACCTCTTGGCGTGGCGCTTCCGTGCTGTCATCAGTGGCATTTGCCGGCACGTCAATTTCCGAACAATGCATCAGCCAACTGCCAAACTTTTTATTTTGGTCGGTGGCGGCGAGGGCAGGGTTGGCAATCCATAACATTATGAATAGGCATAAACTCAGCCAAGCAAAAACCCGGTAGGTTTTAATTTCTATCATAAATGACACTTTCATTGCTCAAATTATCAGTAAACCGATTCATCTCGAATATAACTTAAATTTTATAGATGAATAGTGATTATTGTATTTTGTAGTCACTTTAAGCAGATTTCAGCTATCTGCTCGGCCGATTCTATGGTCTAATGATCAAATGCAAACGAGGTGATTCTTTATGGCATGGTATATAGCTCTATAGTTTTGATATATATCAACAACCATCGGATATCCTTTGTTTGGCATTAAAAAACGGGCTTCTTGCATGAGTTATTCAATGAAATGATTTTTCCATAGTTTGTAATGGTTTTAATTTGTTGAATTGTGTAAACAATTGAGTTATTGACTTAAGTCAAACTATGACTAGTTTGCGTGCGAAAAATAATAATGTGCCTGACAATCAAGGCAACGGGAATAAACAGCACGCTTTAAAATAAAATTAAGGGAAACTCCACCAAGGGTTTTGACATGAATATGATGAATCATTCTAAGAATTTCAAGAATTTAGTATGGCACAAATTATTGGCTGTATTTTCTGTGATCTCTGGGCTGTTTTCAACTTCACTGGCTTGGGCTGGAGAAAATGATTACGGTGTAGCCAGCGAATGGCAAATAGATACACAAGCCCCGGCAACTGATTTGATGGCTAATATGATTAGTTTTCATAATCTAATGTTGTGGATCATTAGCCTCGTTGTGGTGTTTGTCAGTGTATTGTTGCTGATTGTTATTTTTAAATATAACGCCAAAGCCAACCCAGTCCCTGCAAAATTCACTCATAATACATTGATTGAAATTGTCTGGACAGTGGTGCCAATTATGATTTTGGTGATCATTGCCATCCCTTCATTTGATTTGCTCTACAAACAACGGGTCATTCCAGAGCCAGATTTCACCATTAAAGTGACCGGCAACCAATGGTATTGGTCTTACGAATACCCAGATCATGGCGACATCGCGTTTGATTCGGTGATGATCCCAGAAGATGAGTTACAAGAAGGTCAGTTGCGTTTGTTAGCGGTCGACAATGAAGTGATTGTGCCGGTCAATAAAACCGTCCGTCTCATTGTAACTGGTGCCGATGTTATTCACGCTTGGACAATCCCTTCATTTGGCGTGAAAATTGACACTATACCGGGTCGCTTAAACGAAGCGTGGTTTAAAGCCAATCGTGAAGGTATTTATTATGGCCAATGTTCTGAGCTTTGCGGTAAAGACCATGCCTTTATGCCCATCGCCGTGCGCGTGGTGAGCGATGCAGAATTCGCCAAATGGCTAGAAGAGGCAAAAGTTAAATTTGCATCAGTTCCTGCAATTCAACAAATTAAAGTTGCTTCGTTAAGCGCAGCAGAATAAATAGAGGTAATTTAATTATGGCAACTGATACAGTACATGATGCTCATGCACATCACACACCAACCGGCTGGCGTCGTTGGTTATTATCAACCAATCATAAAGACATTGGTACATTATATTTAGTCTTTGCAATTTTCGCCGGTTTTGTCGGCGGCGCAGTGTCTATGGGCATGCGTATTGAATTGGCCGAACCTGGCATGCAATTCTTCCCTTGGATTGCTGAATATATTGCCGGTGCGGATGATCCTGTCAATGCAGGTAAACATTTGTTTAACGTATTCACCACAGCCCATGGCTTGATCATGGTGTTCTTTATGGTGATGCCAGCGCTTATTGGCGGTTTTGGTAACTGGTTTGTGCCGCTGATGATTGGCGCACCAGATATGGCTTTCCCAAGAATGAATAACATTTCATTCTGGATGGTGCCTCCCGCCATGTTGCTATTGGTTATCTCGATGTTTATGGATGGCCCTTCAGGCTTTACCGGCACTGGTGGCGGTTGGACAATCTACCCACCATTGTCAACATCAGGCCAACCCGGCCCGGCTATGGATTTTGCGATTTTTGCCCTACATATGGCAGGTGCAGCTTCAATTCTGGGTGCGATTAACATCATCACCACAATCTTCAATATGCGCGCCCCAGGCATGACCATTCATAAAATGCCATTATTTGTATGGTCTATGTTGGTCACAGCGTTTTTACTATTGCTTTCTATGCCAGTTCTTGCCGGCGCGATCACCATGTTGCTGACCGACCGTAACTTCGGCACGGCATTCTTTGACCCCTCCGGTGGTGGCGATCCGATCTTATTCCAGCATTTATTCTGGTTCTTCGGCCATCCCGAAGTGTATATTATGATTTTGCCAGCGTTTGGCATTGTTTCACAAGTGGTAGCAACCTTCTCTAAAAAACCTGTATTTGGTTATATGGCCATGGCTTATGCCATGTCAGCCATTGGCTTTGTTGGCTTTGTGGTTTGGGCGCATCATATGTATACCGTGGGTATGGATGTCGATACGCAAGCCTATTTCGTATTCGCCACTATGGTGATTGCGGTGCCAACTGGTGTTAAGATCTTCTCATGGATCGCCACAATGTGGGGCGGCTCTGTAGAATTTAAAGTGCCTATGCTTTGGGCAGTTGGTTTCATCTTCGTATTTACAGTTGGTGGTGTGACAGGCGTTGTGCTTGCCAATGCCGCAGCCGATCGTATTATGCATGATACATATTATGTTGTGGCCCATTTCCATTATGTGCTGTCGCTAGGTGCGGTATTCGGTATCTTCTGTGGTTGGTATTATTGGTTCCCTAAAATGTCTGGCTATATGATGAGCGAAACCATTGGTCGGGTACATTTCATTGTCACTATGATTGGCGTAAATCTGCTGTTCTTCCCGCAACATTTCTTGGGTCTTGCTGGCATGCCTCGTCGTTATGTCGATTATCCAGATGTTTATGCAGGTTGGAATATGGTTTCATCAATCGGTGCTTATATTTCTTACGGCGCGGCCATCATCTTCATCTTTGGTGTGTGGAAAGCCTTTAAAGACAAAGTACCAGCTGGTAACAATCCGTGGGGCGAATATGCCGATACGTTGGAATGGACATTGACATCTCCACCACCATTCCATCAGTTCAGCACATTACCTAAGATTAAGTAACCGAACAAATAAAGTGATAGAGATTTCGTAATGAGTGATATGAATATCAACAGCAATCAATCAAACGATTATGCAGGTGAAAACCTTGCAGATGTCCAAGATTTTTGGGAATTGTTAAAGCCAAGCGTTATGCGCTTGGTGGTGTTCACTGCCCTTGTCGGTCTGGTGGTTGCCCCTGGCGATATCCATCCGTTCACGGCCTTCATCTCTATTCTTTGCATTGCCATTGGCGCGGGGGCATCTGGTTGCCTCAACATGTGGTATGAGCATAAATTAGATGCTTTGATGACCCGCACGCAAAACCGCCCGATACCTTCTGGCCGCATCAAACCCAACCAAGCGCTCACTTTTGGGCTTTTTTTGGCGGTTGGTTCAGTCACCATGCTCGGCATGTTGGTCAATTGGTTTGCCGCAGGCTTTTTGGCCTTTACCATTTTCTATTATCTGGTTATTTACACCATGTGGTTGAAACCCCGCACGCCGCTTAACATTGTTATCGGTGGCGCGTCTGGTGCGTTCCCACCAATGATTGGTTATGCCTGTGTTACCGGCAGCATCACGCTCGAAAGCATTGTGCTGTTTCTGATCATCTTCATGTGGACACCGCCGCATTTCTGGGCGCTCAACCTCTACATCAAACGCGATTACGAAAAAGCCAAAATCCCGATGATGCCCAGCGTCAAAGGCGA
>NVUS02000239.1 GCA_002402005.2 OCS116 cluster bacterium
AGTTACTTATGTTTTTTTATTGCTCACTGGCGCGAAATGCGTAATGTAGCCTTATGTATTCTATGTGATTTTAATGTTAAATATATTAATTCACAAAATAAAATGTAAATAATATTTTCGCAGGGTATTGTGAAGCGTATTTGGAGATTAAAATGACTTATGTAGTTACTGAAAATTGCATAAAATGTAAATTTACAGATTGTGTTGAAGTTTGCCCTGTTGACTGTTTCTACGAAGGCGAGAATTTTCTGGTCATTCACCCAGATGAATGTATCGATTGCGGCGTGTGCGAACCTGAATGCCCTGCCGATGCCATTAGGCCAGATACCGAGCCTGATTTGGAAAGCTGGTTGGAAATCAACACCAAATTCGCCGACATTTGGCCCAACATCACCATGAAAAAAGACCAAATGGCTAATGCCGAAGATTTTGACGGCAAAGCCGGCAAACTGCCGCTACTTTCAGAAGAACCTGGTGAGGGTGATTGAGGGAGCTCTGAGTTTTATCTAGCTCTGATACCTGCCTGCATATGCTGCAAAAAGACAATTGGCGCTCCTGCTGATGCTCTGGAAGTTTGCGTTTTTGCTTGGCACTGCGTGCGTTCGCTCCGCTCTCTAGCTTAAGCCACTCAGCCGCTGGTCGGGAACGAATTCGCCACCCCAATCAACTACATTACGCTTAGTGAGCTAGAGATTGGCGGAACTCTGAGTTTCGGTGCGCTCCACAAATTCTGAGTTTGCGGGATACTGTTATCACTGTTCGTGGGAAAAAAGTCCGAACCCAAAGGGTGAGGCAAGGCCGACCGGCCGTCGCGCGGTTAGCGCGTTAGCAAGCTTGCGGAGGCAAGCGCCCGCAGGGGCCCACTAGAGAGGCGAAGCCGAACGTATAAATGAAGTACCCGAGTATAGGCAGGAGCGCTACCCAATGCCAACTCAATATGCTGATTCAGTAATTTAACGCAAACGCTAACAACAACCCGTCGTCGCTTTAGGCGCGGGCGCACAACAAGCCGCTTCACTCGCCGCAGCCTCAAACCCACCATGATGAGCCTCAAAACTACCTTCAACAGTGAACGCAGCTTTATACCGACTCTGACTCAAAATATTAGCCACATTACCCGAAACCTTAACCCACTCACCAGCCGCAAAAATATTATTCTGATCCAACGTAAAGCCATCCGCAAACTCCGCAATAGATCCATCATACCGAGCCTTATGCCCATAATCTTCTTCGCGATCCTCGGCCTCAATCTTAAACGCCCGCACAGTCTGCGAGGTGAAATTGATATGCTCAAGCTTAGGCTTCAGCGCCTCATCCTCAACCGTCAGCACACTATTGCTCACCGTATAAGACATATTAAAACCTAAAGCCGCCATCTGTCGGCGATAATCCTCAGTATAAAGCGCACCGCCCAAACATTCACCAACAATCACCGGGTCAGCTTTTAACTCAGCACTCAACCGCCGATCGGCAAATACATCGGCGAAATACAGCTCACCACCGGGTTTTAAAATCCGATAAATCTCAGCAAATACTTTGTCTTTTTCAGGCGCAAGATTGATCACACAGTTAGATACCACCAGATCCACACTCGCATCTTCAATCGACGATAAATCCTCGATAAAATGTTTTACAAAACTGATATTCGGCTTAGAAAATCCAAATTTTTCGGTATGGTAATCAATATATTTACGCGCCACATCAAGCTGTTGGTCGGTCATATCAACGCCAATCACCTTGCCGTTTTCGCCAACCAATTGGCTCAGCACATAACAATCTTGCCCACTACCTGAACCTAAATCCAACACCGTCATACCATCTAATTTTGGTGGAATGGGCGAACCACAACCGTAAAATTTACTCACAACCTCTTCATGCACATTGGCCACCAATGGCCGCAAATAGGCCGGCATAGCATCGGTTGGGCAACACGCGCTGGTTAACAAATCTTCATTTGTTTTGAGCGTTTCGCCATAATATTCTTGTACATCTTCGTGAATTTGTGACATTTTATTCTCCAATATTTAAACTCAATATATGAGCATGTGAACTTAAAACAAGCATATAATATAATAGGCAGCGCCGGCAATTAACCCCGCCCCCGGCACGGTGATGATCCACGCGCCGAGCATTGACATAATCACCTTCATATCCAATTTGCTTTTGCCAGCAATGCCGACGCCGATGATTGCCGAAGTCGCTACATGGGTGGTCGAAACCGGCAGGCCGAATTTACTCGCCCCGATCACCAAAAATGAGGCGATTAAATTGGCGGCAAAGCCTTGATGATGATCCATCTTGGTG
Organism: OCS116 cluster bacterium; assembly: GCA_002402005.2. GTDB lineage: Bacteria > Pseudomonadota > Alphaproteobacteria > Rhizobiales > OSC116 > OCS116. Next base: position 2,305 of record NVUS02000239.1, read on the forward strand.
ACTTTTTCGGCCAAGATTACGGTGATGCGTTTGCCGATGAGCCATGCGCCTAGGCTCATTGAAACAGCACCAATTATATAATAAAAATTGCCCAATTGCTCGGGCTTGAGCATAATGATTGGTAAGATAACGGCGATTAATTTTGGTGTGTCATTCAAGCCACGGGCAAAGGTGAGTAAACCGCTAGTGAACCAGTGCAGAATATCTTCATTCACCCGAAACTTAAAGCCCAATAAGCGATATTCACCATTGGGTAATTTGGCGGTCATACGGCGGATGAATTTATAGCCAATGATTGCCAAGAAAATCGAGGCGAACGGGCTGACCAACAGCGGCAATACAATCTTGACCGCCACCTTTTGCCACACGATGCCATCAAAACCATAAGCAAACAGACCCGTGCCGATAAATGCCCCGACCAAGCTATGGGTGGTCGATACTGGTAATTTTAAATAGGTTGATAAAAACACCCAGATGATGGGCGCGATGGCGACGGCCAGCGCTACATTTAAATTCATTTCAGTATCAGCGGCATAAAAGCTTTGGCTTAGATTTTTAACAATCGCCCCGCCCCATAACATGCCGGAAAGCGCACCAATCAGAGTCCAAAATACGCCCCAATTGACAGCTTTTGACATCGAAGCCACCCCTGCACCGGCCAAAGTGGCGATGGATTTTGATACATCATTGGCGCCATTGGCAAAGCTGAGTAAAAAAAGCAGCAAAATAGCGGTTGCAGTTAAATATAAATCCATTAATCTCTTTCCAAATATAGGTTACAGAGATATAAACGAGCCCATAATCACATGCTAATGAATTGATATCACGTTTAATTTATAGCCATTTCATTTTAAGGACCTGCCGTGACGCCATTCATGAATCGATATAAAAACCTGTTAATCAACAAAACCAACTTAGTCATCAGCGCCGTGGTTTTGGCATTGGCTTTGGCCGGCAGCTTGCTAAATTATATGACCGAGGCCCGGTCGTTTTTTCTATTCGCCATTTATTGCGTATTCATGATCATTTATCAGGCACTCAACGCGCAATTTTTACCCGAAGATAAATATCAGGTATTTGAGCAACAGGGCCAAACTGCATTGGGTAACCCCATTCCGTTTTTGCCACAGCTCGGCCGGGTTTGCCATTATTTATTAATTGGCGGTATGTTCAGCGTGGCATTGGGCGCGGATCGTGCTGACCCAGACGCATTTTTTAGAGGTTTCTCTAACATTGGTCTGCTTTATGCCGCGGCTTATGGCGCGTTTACCGAGATAAATTTAAAACGCCAAAAAAAGCAGAATGGCGATGATAAAAAATAGC
>NVUS02000024.1 GCA_002402005.2 OCS116 cluster bacterium
AAAACTTATAATTCATAGATAACAAACCATTAATCGATGGTTAAATATTATGCCCTATACTGCGCTTAAATAATAAGTTTAGAGTAGAGGCTAGAATGGCTTTTGATAAAGCGCAAAGCGCCAATTTTTTTGCAAATAACTCCGCATCCATCACCACAGATGCCGATGAAGAGCGCCTGAAAAAGCTCAAAATGGTGATGAGTCTGCGCAAAAACGGCATTTCCTCACCCCAAATTCTCAAAATCATGGAAACCGTTCCGCGTGCGCAATTCCTCGCCCCGTCATTCACCGCCCGCGCGTATGAAGACCGCGCGTTGCCAATAGAATGCGGCCAAACCATTTCCCAGCCCTATATTGTCGCCTATATGTCCGAACAGCTAGAGCTGGATGACCGGATGAAAGTGCTAGAGGTTGGCACAGGCTCAGGCTATCAAGCCGCTATCCTGTCAAAACTAGCCCGCCGTGTCTATACAATGGAGCGTTATCACACATTGCACCGCATGGCCGAGGCCCGCTTTCAAGCACTCAATATTTCTAACATCACCGCCATGACTGGCGATGGCCTTCTCGGCTGGCCGCATCAAGCCCCGTTCGATCGCATCATCGTCACCGCCGCGGCCGAGCGCATTCCGCGCATTCTCATCAATCAGCTTAAAGATGATGGCATTATGATTTTGCCTCTAGGCCCGATAGGTGGCGACCAGCGCCTACTAAAAGTCAAAAAAACCGCATCCGGCATTAAGTGTAAAGAATTATGTCCAGTGCGTTTCGTGCCCTTGGTTTCAGGTGTTGCCAAACAAATGTAGCCGTTAATTGTTAACATTCATCAATTTTTAACCATAATCGCTAAGCACTCCTTCATAATGCTTTGCTATTATTTGATCTAAGTTGGTAATAAATCGTTATCTGTCATTTCAGATATTTATGTAATGAGTATCCATATGTTTAAGTTTTCAAAATCGTTCAGCACATCTACAGTCAAAAAATCTACAAGCATCATTGTCCCGGCATTTTTGTTGCTTAGCCTCTCGGCATGTAGTTCAGATGTTGCAAGGTTCGCGCAATTGGATATGCAAAACAGACAGGTCGCACAAAACAATGTGCAGCAAACCAACCTAGCACCGCTTAATAATGCGTCGGTCAATAACAATCAAGTCGGCATTATGCCGATGGCAACCGACAGCCAGTTCACCGCCGCCATCCCTAGTAGCAACATTTCGCAAACAAATGTGGCGTCTAACAATGGCTTTATGGGCAGCAATAGCCCCGATACATATCGCATTTCAACTGGCGATACATTATATAGCATCGCCCGCCGCTTCGGCCTAACCGTCGAATCTCTGCGCCAAGCCAATAATTTAGATCAATATTCGTCACTGCGCATTGGCCAGCAAATCTTCTTGCCACGTAAAGGTGTTACTAGCTTCATTGCCAATTCACCGCGTACATCTTTAAATTCGCAACCGGCCGAAATCAGCACATTGCCACAGTCATCCACTGTGCAACGCCAATTCACCACGCCAGTCGCGCCCAAAGCTTTCGCACCTGTGCAACAGGCATCAGCAGGGGGCGGCATTTATACCGTGCAGCCTAAAGATACATTATATTCAATCGCCCGTTCGCATGGCGTGCATGTCAATGTCATTAAAAACCTAAACGGCCTCACCGGCGCAGAAGGCTTACGCATTGGCCAAAAAATCCGGGTGAATGGTAGCGCTGTTGCCGCTGCCCCCACTGCCGCACCGGTAAAAATCGCCGCTGCATCAACTGCACAAAAACCAGTGGCACTTGCCAAGCCCGAAAAACGTAGCTCAAGCCGTTTCCGCTGGCCAGTAAGCGGTCGGGTTATCTCCGAATATGGCAAAAAATCCGATGGCCGCCGCAATGATGGCCTCAACGTCGCCGTGCCTCCCGGCACAGTGGTTAAAGCCGCCGAAAATGGCGTGGTTGCTTATTCTGGCAATGGCCTCAAAAGCTATGGCAACCTAATCTTGCTCAAACATGATGGCGGCTGGGTCACAGCTTACGCACATAATGGTTCAATTTTAGTCAAAAAAGGTGATAAAGTCCGCCGTGGTCAAGCCATTGCCCGCTCAGGTCAATCTGGCGATGTTACAAAACCACAATTGCATTTCGAAATCCGCCGTGGCGCACTAGCCGTCAACCCACGCAAATATCTATCATCCAATTAAGTTTGGGTAACATCACAAATTCAAAAGGATAGCCTCGGCTATCCTTTTTTCATTCTATAATTTCACGCCCATTTGTCCGGCCAGATTGGTGATGAATTGCCAAGCCACACGCCCGGTGCGTCCACCGCGCGATGCCGCCCATTCAAGCGCCGCCCGTCGCAACTCTTCATCCGCAATGTCAAAACCAAAATGCGCACTATAATTATTCACCATACCCAAATATTCAGTCTGTGTCGGGTTATGAAACCCAACCCACAATCCAAACCGGTCAGATAAAGATACCTTCTCGTCGATGGTATCACGTACATTAATCGCATTGGCTTGCTCGTTTTCAATCATTTCACGTGGCAATAAATGGCGTCTGTTGCTGGTCGCATAAAATATCACATTCTCAGCTTTGCCCTCAAGCCCGCCCTCAAGCACGGCTTTAAGCGATTTATAACTGTCATCACCCGCATCAAAGCTCAAATCATCACAATATAAAATAAACCGCTCATCCCGTGCCGCCAACTGCCGCATCAATAACGGCAAACTACTAATGTCCTCACGGTGAATCTCCACCAGCTTCAAATTGGTATATTCAGCACCAATCAAACCATAAACCGCCTTGGTCAGCGAGCTTTTACCCATTCCGCGCGCGCCCCAAAGCAAAACATTATTGGCAGTCAGGCCTTTGGCAAATTGCCGCGTATTGTCGCACAAAACCTGTTTTTGGTAGTCAATATTGCGCAATAGTCCAATGTCGATGGCGTTTATCTTAGTCAAAGGCCGTAAATATTCCTCATCAGCCTCCCAAATAAAGCCATTGGCGTTGTAATCAGTTTTGGTTTTTGCGGCGGTTTTTTGTTGCTCAGCAATTTGTTTTAGCGATTTCGCGACATCGGTTAGCTGGCCTAACAATTCTTCATATACGCTCATTTGGGTCCTCAATAGCAATTTTTGCTTAAATTAACTGCATCACGCGGCATTTATCAATCACATTCTTAAAAAACATGCTGATAATCCATTTATTTGCCGCTGCCATGTTGCAAAGTTAAAAATCAAGGTTATATTCCACATAATTAGCAATTGGGGGTAGTCATCTCTATTTGTGATCAATAGTTTTAAGGAAGTTCGTCATGGATTCAAATATCATTCAGTTTATGCCCATCATTTTCATCTTCGTGGTGATGTATTTCTTGGTCATTCGCCCGCAACAAAAAAAAGCCAAACTACATCGTGAAATGATCGGCAATGTGCGCCGCGGCGATACCATTGTTACCAGTGGCGGCCTTATTGGCAAAATTTCAAAAGTGAATGATGATGCAGAAGTGACTGTCGAACTTACCGAAGGCGTAAAAGTACGCATCGTGCGTTCTATGATTGCCGAAGTTCGCGTTAAAGGCGAACCAGTAGCCGACAAAAAATAATAAACAAGCAGCTTGCCATAATGGTTCAAGCTGCTGTTTTATTTTAAGCTTTAGGCATTTGCCGCATCAATATCAGAAAGCCTGCACATGTTGCATTTTTCAGTTTGGAAAACCACTCTCATCCTACTTGTCAGCATGGCGGGCGCATTGTTTACGCTGCCCAATCTTTTAAGTGATGAGCAAGCTCAAAACCTACCGAGCTTCATGCCCAGCAATAAATTGCATTTGGGCTTGGATCTTAAAGGTGGCTCGCATCTATTGTTGCAAGTGCAAATCGGCGTGATCATTACCGAGCGTATGGAAGCCACTAAGGACGACATCCGCTCTAGTTTGCGCGAGAAAAAAATCGGCTATACCGGCCTGAAAGTGGCAGATCAAAGCGTCACACTTAAAGTGCGCGATGCCATACAGATGGAAGATGCGCTCATCGCCATCAAAGGCCTCAGCCAACCGGTTACCACCAGCCTGCTGCAAGGCGCGAGCGTGCGGGACATCGTGGTCACTCAAACCTCAGACACCGCCATCACCGTGGCTTTGTCCGATGAAGAACGCATTTCACGGGTCAAATCAGCCGTGTTGCAATCTATCGAAATTCTGCGTCGTCGTATTGATGAATTGGGCACAACCGAGCCGACCATTCAGCCACAAGGCGATGATCGTATTTTGGTACAAGTGCCGGGTGTTGAGCCAGATGCGCTTAAAAACATCATCGGCAAAACCGCCAAACTAACCTTTCATGAAGTTGATAGCCGTACCGATCCAAATGGCATCATTCCCGGCGATAGTTTTGTTTTGCCGGACATTGAAAACAAAGCCCAATTATATGTGCTTAAAAAACGTGCAATCTTAACCGGCGAAAATCTGGTCGATGCGCAGGCCGGCTTTAGCCAGCAAACCAGCGAAGCCATTGTGAGCTTTAAGTTCGATACTGCTGGCGCTAAAAAATTCGGCAATTACACAGCCTCCCATGTAGGTGAGCCTTTCGCCATCGTGCTGGATAACGAGGTCATCTCAGCCCCCAGAATTAACGAAGCCATTCGTGGCGGCTCAGGCCAAATTTCCGGTAACTTCACGGTAGAAGGCGCTAACGAGCTGTCCATCTTATTACGTGCCGGCGCTTTGCCCGCCCCGCTGGATATTTTAGAAGAACGCTCCGTTGGGCCAAGCTTGGGCGCAGATAGCGTCGAGGCCGGTAAAATCGCCTCCATCGTTGGTGTCGTTGGTGTTGTGCTGTTTATCTTATTTTCATATGGCCTGTTTGGCCTGTTCGCCAACATCGCGTTGATGATCAACTTGTTGCTTATCTTTGGTGTTCTGTCTCTGTTGCAAGCCACACTCACTCTGCCCGGCATTGCCGGCATCGTGCTCACCATCGGCATGGCGGTCGATGCCAATGTGCTTATTTTCGAGCGTATCCGTGAGGAAGCGCGCAACGGCAAAAGCCCCATTGCTGCCATCGAGACCGGTTATAACCGCGCTCTCACCACAATTTTAGATGCCAACATCACCACATTTATCGCCGCTGCCATCCTGTTCTATCTAGGCACAGGGCCGGTCAAAGGCTTTGCGGTGACTTTGTCAATCGGCATCATCACTTCTGTGTTCACCGCTTTTGTGGTCACTCGTCTTTTGGTTTCAGTTTGGATACGCCGCAAGCGTCCCAAATCAATCCCAATTTAGTCTTTAATATTTATAGAAAAGGAAAATCACATGAAAGGGTTCAAATTTGTTCCAGCCGGAACCAAAATACCTTTTATCGGTTTTCGATATATATCTTTAGCTTTGTCCATCTTTATGTTGGTGGCCTCTGCTGGCCTGTTCTTCACCAAAGGGCTTAATTATGGCATCGATTTCTTAGGCGGCACAACCATCGAAATTAAAACCCTAGATGGCCCCGCCGATCTCACAAAATTGCGCAGCACCGTTGGCTCACTCGGCTTGGGCGATGTGCAATTGCAAACCTTTGGCGCACCAGATGAAGTGCTGATTAAAATTCAAGCCCAAACCGGTGGCGATGGCAATGCACAATCCTCTATCGATGCAGTTAAAGCTGCACTTGCGGTCAGCAATGGCGATCAAATCGAATATCGTGCAGTCGAGGTGGTTGGCCCCACCGTCAGTGGCGAATTGGTAACCGACAGTATCATCGCGGTTTGCTTGGCGATTGGCGCGGTATTGCTCTATATTTGGGTGCGGTTCGAGTGGCAATTCTCAGTCGCCGCAGTTGTCGCTTTGGTGCATGACGTCGCCATCACAATCGGCTTCTTTTCATTGTTACAGCTAGATTTCAACATTTCCATCATTGCAGCTCTGCTCACCATTGTCGGCTATTCACTCAACGATACCGTTGTGGTATTCGATCGGGTGCGTGAATTTTTGCGTAAATATAAAAAAATGGATATGACAGAGCTGCTCGATCTGTCGATCAACAGCACATTAAGCCGTACCATTTTAACTTCAGTCACCACACTCATCGCTCTATTGTCATTGGTAATCTTTGGCGGCGAAGTGATTAAGGGTCTTTCCTTGGCGATGATTTGGGGCGTGATCATTGGTACATATTCATCGGTCTTTGTGGCATCACCCATATTGCTAGCTTTGGGCGTTAAGCGCGACTGGAGCAAGAATAAAGTGACCAGCGAAGCCACCAACCCATAAGCGTAAACAATGTCAGATGATGAGCTACATTTACCCGGTCAATATGCCATAGATAGCTATGGCAATATGGGCTTTCGCTTTGCCGATATGTCCCACAAAGGCTCATTGCTCATCTTGCCGTCCGACATGTCAAATTGGCAGGTCAAAGATGGTGATGAATTGCTCGAGCCTCTATTCGAAAAAATCATCCAACAATCAGATGCCATAGATATATTGGTTCTGGGCATGGGCAAAAATATGTATCTTCCGCCCAAGCCATTGCGCGAAATGTGCAAGCAAGCCGGCATCGTCATCGAATTCATGTCGACCAGCAATGCCGTACGCACTTATAATGTTTTACTGGACGAGCAACGGCGCATCGCTGCCGCTCTGATCGCGATTGAGTAATCTATGCTAGATGATGATATAAAATACCAATTGAGCAGCCACATCGCTAAATTTGATCATCTGGCCATCAGCCTGATGCCCGCCGACATTCAAAAATCCATCTACGTCCTTTACAGCTTTTTCGCCGAACTAGATGGCCTCGCATCACAAGTGTCAGAGCCAATGCTGGGCGAGATCAGATGCCAATGGTGGCGTGATGTCATCACCGACAAACAAGCTCAAAGCCCTTTGGCCGAAGCCTTGCTTGAAGCGATGGCAAAACACAATTGGCCAGCACAAGCGTTACTAGATTTGATAGATGCCAAAATATTCGATCTTTATGCCGATCCAATGGACAATAAAGCCAGTTTCGAAGCCTATGCCGGCCATACCTATTCAACCCTGCTACAGCTCACCGCACAGGCTATAGACCCAATGGCGGCCAAACAATTTGCCGATGTATCCGGTCATCTCGGCGTGGCTTTCACCGTCGCCAAATCACTCACCTATCTCAAAGTGCACCAGTCACGCGGTCAGATTTTCATCCCCAGCGACATCCTCAAAAGCATCGAAGTCTCAGATGTCGAAAGCCTTAAAAAATTCATTCAATTCGGCCTAGGCCATTACGCCCTAGCCAAACAACATCTAACTGATAAAGTTTTGTTTCCCGCCACCTTACCACTCATCCGCGCCAAGCTGATTCTCAACAACGCGCATAAATTAGGTGATGATGTATATAAAAAGCTAGAGACAATCTCACCAAGCCAGCTGAGTTTTCAATGGGATTTGATGAAAGCCAATATTTTCAAAAAAATCTAAACCAAAACCCAATGATTGCCATCAAATCTCTCTTGTGGCATAAACCGGTCTTTATAAGCCATATTGCCACAACCGCTGATATAATAGCCCAAATAAACATAGGGCAGGCGGCTCTGCGCAGCATAAGCAATATGGTCCAAAATCAAATAAGTGCCAATGCTGTTTTTTTCTAAATCAGGGTCAAAAAAGCTATAAACCATCGACACGCCATCGCTCATAATGTCAGTCAAAACCGCCGCCACCAACACTTCATCAGCATCATAATATTCAACCACTTGGCTGTTCACATTGGTCTCTGCAATCATTTTAGCATAGTCCAATACATCCATATCACTCATTTCGCCATCACCATGCCGGCTTTTGATATATTTGCGAAACAGCTTAAATTGTTGCGATGTCGGGTGCGGCGGGCAAGTTTTACGGGTCAGACCTTTATTCTTATTGACCACCCGCCTTTGGCTCTTGCTAAGTTTAAACTCACCAATCAATAACCGCGATGATTTGCAAGCATTGCAAGTTTTACAAGCCGGTATATAAGCAATATTTTGGCTACGTCGAAACCCACGTTGCGACAATAGATCAAAATATTCAGCGGCATTTTCACCATCTAATTTGGTAAAAATCTTGCGCTCAATCTGCCCATCAAGGTAAGAACAAGGGTCCTCAACCGTCAGGTAAAACGTCATGTCATCAAGATTTTGGACCAGCTTTTTATTCATACCCATTCATAACCCATAATAATAGGGTATGGCAATCGTAAATGTCAGCCACATAATGATCACCAAGGGCACACCAGCTTTGACAAAATCAAAGAATTTATAGTTGCCTGGGCTCATCACCAACAAGTTGGTTTGGTAAGCAATCGGTGTCGCAAACGAGCAGTTGGCGGCAAAAATCACCGTATAGATAAATATCTGCGGCTCAACACCCAGCTTAAGCGCGGTGTTATAAGCGATCGGCGCAAACAACACTGCCGTCGCGTGGTTAGATAAGAAATTGGTCAGCACCGCAATCATAATAAAGAAGGCCGACAATACCACCCAAATCGGCGATCCCTCAAGGCTGTTGACCACAGTTTCAGCGATCAAACTCGCCCCA
>NVUS02000240.1 GCA_002402005.2 OCS116 cluster bacterium
AAAAAGTAAATTGTTCGCATTTCGTTTGGTTCAATTAACAAGTAATTTATTTGGTCAAACCAGATGATCTTAAAAGAAAATCTGGAATGTGGTCATGTGCGCCAAAAGCGATGATGTCTTTGTCGTGTTTTTTGGCGCTTGCTTTTGGTTTTGCTGTCTCATTTGTCGGCGCTTTTGGCTCTGGTTGAGCTGGCTTGGCGACATCAGCATTCTCTGTACGGGCAGGGCGTTCTTGTCTGGCCGGTCTTGCTGGTCTTTCCGCTTTTTCGGTCTTTCCGCTTTTTCGGTTCGCCGGTTTGCGAGAATCTGCACCTAATTTATATCTATCAGGCCCACGGTGCGCATTGTTGCGGCTTGGGCGCCCGGCACGACCACGAATTTTAGAGGAAGCCTCAAAATCATCTTCACTTGGCGCTTCGCCTTGCCATTCAATCGGCTGTTCAGTCACTTTTTCAATGGCTTTTAATTGTCTTATGTCATCAAAAGTCACCATCGAAATGGCGGTGCCGCTGCGCCCGGCACGGCCGGTGCGGCCAATGCGATGCACATAATCTTCAGGTTGCATTGGCATGTCATAATTAATCACATGGCTTACATTGGGGATGTCAAGCCCACGAGCTGCCACGTCCGAAGCCACCAACAATAGCAATTTACCATTTTTAAAATTGGCCAACACTTCCATACGGGCAGATTGTGCCATGTCACCATGCAAACCACCGACACTAAATTTATGAACCGCCAAAGATTTGAAAATAATTTCTACGTCTTTTTTACGATTGGCAAAAATAATGGCGTTTTTAACTTCTGATCCGCCCAAAATATCTCTCAAACATTGGCGTTTTTCTTTATGGCCAGACGGCGCATAAACCACTTTTTGAGTGATGGTATTGGCTGTGGTTGCGGCACGTGCCACTTCAACCCGCACTGGGTTTTGTAAAAATTTTTCAGCCAACACTTCAATTTCTTTGGGCATTGTGGCCGAGAAAAGAAGAGTTTGGCGGGTGAATGGTATCAGTTTAGATATTCTTTCAATGTCAGGAATGAAGCCCATGTCCAACATACGGTCAGCTTCATCAATCACAAAATATTCAACCCGGGTCAGCATCAGCTTACCACGTTCAAAATGGTCCATCATGCGGCCCGGTGTGGCAATCAGCACATCAGCACCACGGTCTAAAATACGTTCTTGGTCTTTAAACGCCACGCCGCCAATCAATAAGGCGACAGATAATTTTTGGCGTTTGCCATATTTTTCAAAATTTTCAAACACTTGTGCAGCCAATTCGCGCGTCGGGCACAATATAAGTGAACGCGGCATACGGGCACGGGCACGGCCGGTTTCTAATTTGGTCAACAATGGGAGCGTAAAGGATGCGGTCTTACCGGTACCGGTTTGGGCAATGCCCAACACATCGCGGGCTTTCAAAATTTCTGGAATGGCGGCGGCTTGAATGGGTGTAGGCTCTGTATAGCCAACTTCTTCGATGGTTTCGGTAACTTTTTTACTCAATCCGAGGTCGGAAAATAACATGTATATTTGATCCTATATCATATTTAAATCTTAACGCTCCGCAACGTGTATAGCGCATATATAGAGCGGATTAGAGGGGGCGTCAACAACGCTTTTTGAACATGATTAATCGAATTCGACTCAAATTAGAGTAAATTATGGTTAATCCCAAATATCTACACAGAGAGTTTAAATATCCAATTCCGCACCATCAGCAAATTGTGCATTTTGCTGAATGAACTGAAAGCGCGCTTCAGGTTTAGACCCCATAAGCTGCTCCACCACTGTGGCGGTTAATTCAATCTCATCTTCATCAATCGTCACTTGCAGCAATGTCCGTTTTTCCGCCAGCATGGTGGTTTCTTTCAATTGTGCAGGCATCATTTCGCCCAAGCCTTTAAAGCGCCCAATGTCAATTTTGCCACGGCCATTAAATTCGGTTTTCATCAATTCATCTTTATGGTCATCATCGCGGGCATATAATGTTTTTGCGCCTTGGGTGATGCGGTAAAGCGGCGGTACGGCCAAATATAAATGCTTGTTTTTAATCAAGTCAGGTATCTCGCGATAGAAAAACGTGATCAACAACGAGGCAATATGCGCGCCGTCAACATCCGCATCGGTCATGATGATGATTTTTTCATAACGCAAATCAGAGTTCGAATAATTTTTGCCAGTGCCCACGCCCAACGCCAACAACAAGTCATTAATCTGCTGGTTTTGCGCCAATTTGGCCGATGTTGCATTGGCCACGTTCAAAATTTTACCACGTAATGGCAAGATGGCTTGGTTTTTACGGTTACGGGCTTGCTTGGCACTGCCGCCCGCGCTGTCACCTTCGACAATAAACAATTCAGTACCCGCAGCGCTGTTGATTGAACAATCGGCCAACTTACCTGGCAGGCGCAATCTGCGTGTTGCCGCCTTACGGCTGACCTCTTTGTCTTTTTTACGTTTTAACCGCTCGTCAGAACGGTCAACCGCCCATTCAAGCAATCTATCAGCTTGGCGTGGGTTGGTTGTCAACCAATGGTCAAACGGGTCACGCAATGTGGTTTCGACAATGCGGTTGGCTTCGCTAGAGGAGAGCTTCTCTTTGGTTTGTCCCTGAAATTCCGGCTCACGAATGAATACCGAAAGCAGAATACCAACACCGGTCAGCACATCATCGCCAATAATTTGCGCAGCTTTCTTTACGTTTTTCAGATCGCCATAGGCTTTTAGGCCTTTCAGCAATGCCGCCCGCATACCGGCTTCATGTGTGCCGCCATCAATGGTTGGCACGGTGTTGCAATAGCTGTTCACAAAGCCATCGCCCAAATACCAAGCGATCGCCCATTCTACCGAGCCATGGCCGCCATCTTTGGTGGTTTTGCCGCGGAAAATCTCTTCAGTGATGCGGGTTTTGCCTTGAATCCGCGTTTCAAGATAATCCGATAAGCCGTTGGGGAAATGGAATGTTTCTTTAAGTGGCGTTGTGTCGTTTTCGCCGATCAGTTCCGGCGCACAGCTCCATCTAATTTGCACACCGCCATATAAATAGGCTTTGGCGCGAGCCATTTTATAAACGCGACTGGCGCGGAATTTGGCTTTGGCACCAAAAATCTGATGATCCGGCCGGAACCGGACTTTTGTACCGCGGCGGTTTTTAATCGGGCCCAAATGCTCAAGCCCACCTTGCGGTATGCCGCGGCTAAAGGTTTGGCGGTAAAGCTGCTGCCCCCGCGCCACTTCAACAATCAAATCGTCAGACAAGGCATTGACCACTGATGCACCCACACCATGCAGGCCGCCAGATGTTTCATAAACATCCGAGTTAAATTTACCACCCGCATGCAATATGGTGAAAATCACCTCAAGTGCCGATTTGTTTTCAAATTTGGGATGCGGATCAATCGGCATGCCGCGGCCATTGTCAGTCACGGTTACATAACCATCCGCATCGAGCGAAATATCAATCCAGCTGGCATGGCCAGCCACCACTTCATCCATGCTATTGTCGATAATTTCGGCAAATAGATGATGCAAAGCTTTTTCGTCCGTGCCACCAATATACATGCCGGGGCGATGGCGCACAGGCTCAAGCCCTTCCAAAATCTCAATGTCGGCCGCGCCATAGTCTTCTTCGCCCTTGGTTTTGCCAATTGGCGCAGCGGCGGGCACCGGCATATCTATTTCATCATTAGATGTTGATATATTGGCTGACCCTGCGTCAGGTGCAGACGGGGTTGGCGCAACTGATTCGGTTGCCTCTACAGGATTTTGTGCAGCAATGGGCGTTTCAGCCGGTGCAGACGTGCTCTTCTGTGCCGCGGCTTGCACCAACGGATCAGGGGTTCTTGCTTTGTTTTCATTTGGTTTTTTGCTCGGCTTAGAGCCGTCTGAAGTCGGCAATAGCCCACCAAATAAATCATCTGTCATACTTATCTTTTCGCCGCGTCTAAAGTTTGCTTATCTTGTTTATTAATTTATAGTAATATTAGCTATCATAGCAAGATGTTTGGTTAATTGCCCATTTAAAGAAGGGAAAAACAATGGCTCTTATGCACACCCCCATTTGCGATTTTGGTAAATCGGCACCAAATTTTCTTTTGCCGGCCACCGATGGCAAAAATTACAGCTTTGCCGATATTAAAGGTGAGCGCGGTACACTCATTATGTTCATCTGCAATCATTGCCCTTATGTAAAGGCCATTGCCGACCGCATTGCCAGCGATGCCAAAACTTTACAACGGTTAGGCATTGGCGTGGCAGCCATCAGCGCCAATGATATAGCGGACCATCCCGAAGATGATTTTGAGCATATGAAAATCGAAGTGCGGCTCAACGAGTTTAGTTTTCCCTATATGTATGATGAAAGCCAAGCCGTCGCCAAAGCCTATGGCGCCGTCTGCACACCTGATTTCTTTGGCTATAATGCCGACAATAAATTGCAATATCGCGGCCGGCTCGATGCCTCCGGCATTCATGCCGCCACATTGGATGTGAAGCGCGATCTGTTAGACGCCATGCAATTGGTTGCCGAAACCGGCCATGGCCCTGTCGATCAAATCCCATCAGCCGGCTGTTCCATTAAGTGGAAGCTTGAATCATAACTTTCGCACCCGGTGCCAGTCTTTTGAATCAATAAGCCTTTTGCGCGCGTCTTCGGCGGCAAAAAATCGCATATTGCCGCAATCGGCACAGACAACGGGTAAATATTTAGCAGTCGAAAATATGCCTTTTTGCAAGCTGGGCAATAATGAGCCGCCCATGGTTTCGATCGGATCAAACTCTTCTTTATAAGCATATTGCTCAGCGGAGCCGCATTCAGGGCAGGGTTTGATGTCTGGCATTATGTTTCCCCATCTTCAAATATGTCTTCAATCGCCTGCGCAAATAACCGGGCGATTTTAAATGCCAACGGTAGCGACGGGTCATAACGCCCACTCTCAATGGCGTTGATAGATTGGCGCGAGACATCAAGCTTTTCACCCAACACAGCTTGTGACCAGCCGCGTTCTGCACGCAGCACTTTTAGCTTATTCTTCATAGGTAATGCCTCTATCTTTGGCCTTTATAAAACCAATAGAAATTGAGAAGCCGAGCCAAAATATAGGCACAAGCCAAAATACGGGCAAAGCAGGCAACCTCAAAAGCATTTCAATCATGCCCCAACCAGTAGCCACCGATAATATGCATAACAGGCCAAATAATAAGCCTTTAATTTGTATCATACGCAAATATTCATCAAGCTCGGTAATAAACCGCCAATGTGCCCATGCCATGCCACAAAGCGCGATAATCGGCATAAGAACTAAGGCGTAATATATGGCTCTGGCAAAACCCAAATTGCCTTGCGACCAAAAATTAAACACCGATTCCGAGGTTATCATGCCGTCTCTAGCCCATACAGCCGCAGCAATGCTTATTATGTACAGTGCCATTGCGGGTAAAGATATTTTATAATAGCGAGAGAGTGCTTGTTTTTCAGTCATTGCTTTTGTCCCTATGATTAAAAAAGGCTTCCGAAACGCCATAACCAACACAGAATATAACCATAAACCACAAGCTTGGTATCCGCGCCACATCGGCAATTTCTTCCAATATGCCCCAACTGGCTGAGATGGCTAGCATAAGCGCCAAACCAAACATCAAAGCCTTAATTTGC
>NVUS02000241.1 GCA_002402005.2 OCS116 cluster bacterium
GAACAGCTCGAAACCCACCTCAACATCCGCCTGTTCGACCGCACCCAAAAAGGTTATAAAATCACCGAATTGGGCATGCAATTGGCCGAACAGACAAAAACTATGAAACAACTTGCCGACAATATCAGCTTAATCGCGGCCGGCAAATCGCAACAAGTGGCTGGCACCGTGCGCATCACCGCCTCCGAAATGGTGGCGGTCAATCATCTGCCCAAAGCCATCCGCCGTATCCGCGATTCCCATCCCGAAATTGCCTTTGAAATTGTTGCCAATAATCATACCGATAACCTGCTAGAGCGCGAAGCAGACATTGCCATCCGCATGTATCAACCCACCCAAGATGATCTGATCATCCGCAAGGTGAATGATTTGGAAATGGGCATTTATGTCAGCCAAAAATACCCACATTTCGATGAGGCTATGGCTCTCAACTCCGACAATCTCGATCCATTTTTCACTCATGACTTTATCGGTTATGACCGCGAAACCATGATTATAGATGGCTATAAACAATTAGGCATAAAGCATAAGGGCAAAGACATCACCCGCGAAGATTTCTGCATCAGATCCGACACTCATGAAGTTAGCTGGCAAGCTCTGCTAGCCGGTCTAGGCATTGGCTTTCAGCTCGTATCCAGCTGCCAAAACCAACCACTTTTGCACCGTGTTTTGCCAGATTTTAAACTCGGCAGCATGCCGGTTTGGGTCACCGCCCACCGCGAGGTCAAACCTTCCCGCCGAATTAGGCTTGTTTACGATCAGCTTTGCGACTATTTTAGCCAAATATAAACAAGATTCTAGGCCAATTATGATATTCATCCGTTCACTTATCTTCAACGTCGTCTTCTATATTCACATGATTAGTTGGCTGGTGGTCTGTATCTTTGTTCTGCCCTTTCCCAAAGCCATGACCCGTTGGGTGATGGTATCTTGGGCGCATCAAGTGCCCTATTTGCTCAAATGGATTTGCAACATAACCATTGAGGCCCGCGGCCTGCATAACATACCCGAAAAAAAATTACTGGTGGCTTGCAATCATCAATCATTTTTAGAGGTCATCTTGCTAGCCAAATATCTCAATTTCCCCATCATGTTATTCAAAGTCAGCTTGGGTCGCATACCGGCTTTTGGCTGGGCATTGTATAAATTACGTTTCATCCCCATCGTACGCGGTGGCCGTGCCAAAACCATAAAATTCATCGTCAAAGAGTCAAAATCACGCATTTTACACAACGGCCAAGTGATGATTTTCCCCGAAGGCACTCGCGTCGCACCCGGAGAAATTCCAAAACTAAAACAAGGCGTTATCGCCATTTACGAGGCATTGCATCTGGATTGCTTACCCGTCGCACAGAATTCTGGCCTGTTCTGGGCACGCAACTCTTTCATGCGTTATCCTGGCAAGGTGATTATCGATTTTATGCCAATGATTGATAAAAATTTGGATCGCGATATATTTACCGAACAATTGCACAGCACCATGATGACCAAGAAGGTTGCGTTAGAACAAGAAAGCTTCCGCGCCATCAACCCACCACCAGTGCCCGAAACCGCAAAATGGATAGCTGCCGCCAAAGATAAAACCATCATCATTAAAGACGGTCAAATTAAAATTGATGGCGTCATCACCAAAATCGAGCCGGTCAGCAAAATCAACTAGAGGACAAATTATGGCACACATAAAAATGGATCGTATTTTTGTTAAAATATTGTCTTTATTACAAAAAGATGGCCGAATTTCCAACTCCGACCTGTCCGAACAGGTCAATTTAAGCGCCAGCCCCTGCCACCAACGCATGCGCAAGCTTGAAAAATCTGGCATCATCAAAGGTTATATGGCACGCTTAGATTTATCAAAGCTACGCCATCACGACACCGTCATTGCCGAAGTTGCCCTCAATTCCCACAATATGGAAAGCTTTGTGCAATTCGAGCAATATGCCCGCAACCATAGCCGCATTGTCGAATGTTTCAAAGTCTCCGGCCCGTTCGATTATTTCGTGCGTTTCATCTGCAAAGATATGGAAGAATATAACAAATTATCCGATGAAATCCTAAGCGAAACCAACGCTGCCACCGTCAAAAGTTTTGTGGTGCTGCAACATGTAAAAGAATTCACCGGCTTTCCGTTGGATGAGCTGGTTGATGATGCGCCGGAGTATTTTGAGAATTAAAGACATAAGACAGTTGGCGCTCCTGCCGGCACAGGGGTACTTGCATTTTTACGTTCGGCTACGCCTCTCTTTTTATCGTTCGCGTTGCTCTCTATAAGCACTAGCGTGCGTTCGTGCGGCCTATCGGCCTTCTCTCTGGTAGCACTAGCGTGTGTTCGCTCCGCTCTCTTGCCACGCCTAACGGCGACGCGCAGTCGCGCTTGTCTCAGCCTAGCGGCTTCGAACCCTTTCCCCACGATAGGCACTATGCAACAAGCAGCAAATTCTGTGTTTGCGGTGTGGCACCAGAATTCGGAGTTTCGCCAAACTCCAGCTCACTAAGCATAATGTAGTTAAGTTGGGTGGTGAATTCGCTTCCGATCAGCGGCTGAGTGGCTTAAGCTAGAGAGCGGAGCGATCGCACGCAGTGCCTGTAAACTTCCAGAGCCTCAACGACCAGCCAACTGTCTTTAGGCAGCCTATGCAGCTTCGCACTCCCGCCAACACTCCGGCACTTCATTTTACGTTCGGCTTCGCCTCTCCATTAGCACTTGCATCACAAGAATTCTCAGAAATAAATGGAAACTCTGAATTTAAATTGCATTCCCCCCCATTTCCCTCTATATCTGCCTGCAAAAATAATCCGCACCTAAATAGGAGTTTTTATGGCACGGATAGTCATGAAATTTGGCGGCACTAGTGTTGCCGATATCGAGCGCATACGCAATGTTGCCAAACATGTAAAACGCGAAATTGATGGCGGCAACCAAGTGGCCGTTGTGCTCAGCGCCATGTCAGGCACCACCAACCAGCTTGTTGAGTGGACGCGTGAAGCCAGTCCCATGCATGATGCGCGCGAATATGATGCCATCGTCGCCTCTGGCGAGCAAATCACCATCGGGCTTTTGTCAGTCATTCTGCAATCTATGGGCATCAACGCCCGCTCATGGCTCGGTTGGCAAATTCCCATCAAAACCTCAAATGTCCACGGCGCCGCTCGGATCGAAGATATTGACGGCTCAGACATCATCAAACGTATGGAAGATGAGAGCCAAGTCGCAGTCATAGCCGGCTTTCAAGGCATTGCTGATGATGGCCGCGTCACAACATTAGGCCGTGGCGGTTCAGACACCACAGCCGTGGCCATTGCCGCCGCCATCAATGCCGACATTTGCGATATTTACACCGATGTAGATGGCGTCTACACCACCGACCCACGCATTGTGCCCAACGCCAA
>NVUS02000242.1 GCA_002402005.2 OCS116 cluster bacterium
TACCCATGGCTTCTTCTTCGGTGTTTAATATAATGGCGATGACATTGGTTTTGCCGGTGCGCAGGCGCACACCCGCGCGGTTTGGCCGGTAGCCAATTTGTTTGGCCACTAAACGCACCCGCGCTTTGGTGGCTTTGCCAATGTCTGGCGCGTCACTTAGCGCGCGTGACACAGTGGTGACACCAAGACCCGTCATATAAGCGATGTCTTTTAGTGTTGGCCGGCTGCTTTTGCCAGGCGTATGATTTTTAGCGTCTTTGGCAGATGAATCGTCTGCTTTTGGCGCATTTATATTATTTGTTTTCATGCCCAATATTACCGTCTAAACTGTAAATTTCTTATGAAATTTATCGATCAATAATCCCACCCAAGGAGTTGATTTTTACCACACTGACATATTTTTAAACAATTTAAAAGAATTAACTGAAACGTTTCAGTTTTAAGCCAAAAACGTGTGAAGAAGTGATTCTTATACATGAGACTAATGTCTGATGCCTGTATTTGAAAGAAATGGTTGACCTGCCAAAATATAGCTGGTGCGTGGGTTTGCGTATGCTTAATACTATTGGTTAATGAAATAAATGGGTGGATTTTAACCAAATTAATTTAAAAATTTAGGCAGTTGAAAAAAATACTATTGATTTTGTTTTTGGACTCGGTTAGCTTATTATCTGTAACGATTTAGATTTACTAAAAAAGTAAACGTGTCGATATACATAGATACAATATATAGTGGGAGGAACCTATAATGAAGTGTCGTTTTTTATTAGCTGCTGCCTTAGCAGCATCCGTAGCGCTTCCAGCGTCTGCGATAGATCTTGAAGTAACACATTGGTGGACATCCGGCGGCGAAGCTGCTGCTGTTGCTGAATTTGCCAAAGCATTTAATGCTGGTGGTGATAACTGGGTAGACGGCGCGATTGCCGGCTCTGGTGGTGTTGCGCGTCCAATTATTATTTCGCGTATTATTGGTGGTGAACCAATGGGCGCTACACAATTGAACCATGGTCGCCAAGCTGAAGAGCTTATTGAAGCTGGCCTTATGGCTGACCTAACTGAACTTGCTGAAAAAGAAGGTTGGAAAGACATTGTAAACCCAATTTCTTTGCTTGATGCTTGTACTGTTGATGGTAAAATTTACTGTGTACCTGTTAACATTCATTCATGGCAGTGGATTTGGTTGAGCCATGCAGCTTATGCCAAAGCTGGTGTTGATGTGCCAACAAATTGGGACGAATTTACAGCTTCTGCCCCTGCATTGCGTAAAGCTGACATCGTGCCTTTAGCTATGGGTCAACAATCTTGGCAAACAAGTGGTGCGTTTGGCGTGCTAACTGTTGCTTTGGCTGGTCCTGATATTTGGCTAAAAGTTGTGAAAGACAAAGACGTTGATACCGTAATGGGCCCAGAATACACTGCTGTATTTGAAGCTTTTGGTGATGCACGTAAATTGTCTGATGGCGCCAATGTACAAGATTGGAACCAAGCCACGAACCTAGTGATTACTGGCCAAGCTGGTGCTCAAATCATGGGTGACTGGGCACAGGGTGAATTCCAAGTTGCTGGTCAAAAAGCTGGTGTAGATTATACATGTCTTCCTGGTTTGGGTGTGAATAAAATCATCTCAACTGGTGGTGATGCATTCTACTTCCCAGTGAATGAAGATCCTGAAATCACAGCTGCACAGCTTCGTATGGCTTCACAGTTGATTTCTAAGGAAGTTCAAGTTGCCTTTAACCTGAAAAAAGGTTCATTGCCAATCCGTGGTGACGTTGATCTATCAACAGCCAATGATTGCATGAAGCAAGGTCTTGAAATTCTAGCTGCTGGCAACGTATTGCCAGATGGTAACCAACATCTATCACAAGATACTTCAACTCAGCTTGAAGATCTGATGGTTGAATTCTGGAATGATAAGAGCATTACAGCTGCAGAAGTGCAGAAAAATTATGCTGCTATCATCGCTGATGCAGACTAATCCTTAGTGTGATTATAAATAAGCCCTGTCGATTATGATCGACAGGGCAATTAACATTAAATAGATAGAATTCTGAATTGACTTAATTTCATTAATGAGATTTCTGGCCGCTGGTCACGTGTCTTCAGAATAAGAGAGATTAAATGGAAAAAACTTCTCGTCCTTCGCAACTATTCCGAAATATGAGTGCTAAAATCGCTTCGATACCTATGGTGTTGACGGCTTTGGTTATTTTCGTTGGTTGCACAGTATGGTCATTTATATATTCGTTCACCGGTTCGAAATTACTGCCCAAAAAACTATTTCAATGGGAAGAATTTGCAGCCATCCCCATACCCACATGGATTGACAAAGATGGTGAATTAAATTTCTCTATCGTCACTGGCATTGTGAGCAAAAGTTGGGTTGGCTTAAAGCAATATGACCGTTTGTGGAGCAATACACGTTGGATTACATCGCTAGAAAATTTGGCATTATATGCTGGTTTCGCTTTGGTATTCTCGTTGGTTGTGGGCTTTATTTTGGCCGCCTTTATGGACCAAAAAATTAGGTTTGAAAATACCTTTAGAACGATTTTCCTTTACCCATACGCCATGTCTGCCATTGTGACGGGTCTTGTGTGGCAATGGATTTTAAACCCAACATTTGGCATTGAAAAAATTGTCAAAGGCTGGGGATTTACAGATTTTGAATTTGCGCCACTGCAAAACCCCGATCTTGTGATGTTTGGCATTTTGTTTGCTGGCATTTGGCAAGGCACAGGCTTTATTATGGCCTTGATGCTGGCTGGTTTGCGTGGCATTGATGAAGACATTTGGAAAGCCTCGCGTATTGATGGCATTCCGATGTGGAAGACATATATTCGAGTGGTGATTCCAATGATGCGCCCGGTATTTGTGACCACATTGGTATTGATCACCGCGGGTATTTTGAAAGTTTACGACTTAGTTGTGGCGCAAACAGGTGGTGGCCCAGGCCTCGCTTCACAAGTGCCGGCTATGTATGTTTATACCTATTTGTTTGGCGCTCAGAATTTGGGCCAAGGGCTGGCGGCATCGACGATGATGTTGTTAAGCGTATTGGTAATTTTGATCCCTTGGACAATTATTGAATTTGGAGGCAAGGAACAAAGATGACCGCAACTGATGTAAATACTGGTTCAGTAGAACCGAGCGGCACGAAGCCTAAAAAGATATTTTCTAGCCGTAATATTATGCTTTATGGCGTGTTGACTGTGGCTGCATTTTATTATCTAGTGCCGCTATATGTGATGGTGATGACTTCGGTTAAAGGTATGCCAGAAATTCGGATTGGTAATATTTTCTCCCCACCACTGGAAGTTACCTTTCAGCCATGGGTGAAAGCTTGGTCAGAAGCTTGTACCGGTTTGAACTGTGATGGTTTGCAACGGGGTTTCTGGAACAGCGTATGGATTACAGTACCTTCCACCTTAATTTCGATTCTGATTGCCTCAGTGAATGGTTATGCATTGGCCAATTGGAAGTTTAAGGGTGCGAATGTATTCTTTACCATTTTGATTTTTGGTGCATTTATCCCTTACCAAGTGATGATTTATCCTATCGTGATTATCTTACGTGAAATGGGTCTTTATACCAAATTGGCCGGCTTGGTGATGGTGCATACTATCTTTGGTATGCCAATTTTAACCTTGTTGTTCAGGAATTATTTTATCTCGTTGCCTGAAGAATTGTTCAAGGCCGCGCGGATTGATGGCGCTGGTTTTTGGGGCATCTTCCTCAAAGTGATGGTGCCAATGTCTTTGCCGATTTTTGTGGTGGCGATGATTTTGCAAATTACCGGCATTTGGAATGACTTCCTATTTGGCGTGATTTACACCAAACCGGCAAACTATCCGATGACGGTTCAATTGAACAATATCGTGAACTCGGTTCAAGGTATTAAAGAATATAATGTGAATATGGCGGCAACTATGCTGACAGCCATCGTGCCGTTGGTCGTGTATTTTGTCTCTGGTAAACTATTTGTCCGCGGTATCGCTGCTGGCGCCGTGAAAGGCTAATCTAATGAATAAATCTATTATCGTAAAAGACCTAGACCTGGCCTTTGGCTCTGTTGAAGTGTTGAAAAAATTGAACATCGAAATCGATGAAGGTGAATTTTTGGTTTTGCTTGGCCCTTCTGGTTGCGGTAAATCCACTTTGCTTAACTGTTTGGCGGGTTTGCTTGACATTACCGGTGGCCAAATTTTTATCGACGGTAAAAACGTAACTTGGGCAGAGCCTAAGGACCGTGGCATCGGCATGGTGTTCCAATCTTATGCGCTTTACCCACAAATGACGGTGCAAGGCAACTTGGAATTTGGTCTTAAAAACCAAAAAATGGCCAAAGATGAAATTGCCAAACGTGTGGCTTATGCTGCTGATATTTTGCAAATTGGCCCTTTACTTGACCGTAAACCAGCCGCGCTTTCTGGTGGCCAGCGCCAACGTGTGGCGATTGGCCGTGCTTTGGTACGTGAAGCCAATGTATTTTTGTTTGATGAGCCTTTGTCTAACTTGGACGCGAAGTTACGCTCTGAATTGCGGGTTGAGTTGAAACGCCTACATGCCAGACTCGGCAACACTATGGTTTATGTGACCCATGATCAAATTGAAGCATTAACTTTGGCTGATCGCATTGCGATTATGCGCGGTGGCATCATTCAGCAATTGGATGACCCATTGACCATTTATAATAAGCCGACAAATTTATTTGTGGCTGGTTTTATTGGTTCTCCTTCAATGAATTTCATGCAAGGTGAAATTTTTGACGGTGGCAAGAAATTCAAATTTAGCAATACGGTTGTTTTGCTTGA
>NVUS02000243.1 GCA_002402005.2 OCS116 cluster bacterium
ACCACCTTCTAAATAAGCCGCTTGCACTTCGGGGTTGGTGAGCAATTCCTGCCCGGTGCCACTGAGAACGATGTTGCCGGTGACCAAAACATAGGCACGATGTGCCAGTTTAAGTGCGTGATTGGCATTCTGCTCGACCAGCAGCACTGTCGTGCCGTGTTCTTCATTAATTTGTTTGATGGCGCGGAAAATATCTTTAATCACCAATGGTGCTAAGCCCAATGAGGGTTCATCGAGCAGTAAAAATTCGGGGTTGCTCATCAGCGCGCGGCCCATGGCTAACATTTGTTGCTCGCCGCCAGATAGAGTGCCGCCATTTTGCCATTCGCGCTCTTTGAGGCGCGGGAATAGCTCGTAAGCATATTTGAGGTTGTCATCGAATCTGGCTGGGTCATTGGTCATGGCGCCCATTTGTAGGTTTTCGAATACCGTCATTTTTGAGAAAATGCGGCGGCCTTCTGGCGAATGGGCGATGCCTTTGCGCACAATCATATCGGTGCGCATTTTGGTGATGTCCTCACCTTTATAAGTGATGGTACCAACGGAGGCGGGGGTGACGCCGCTTAAGGTCATCAACAATGTAGTTTTGCCGGCACCATTGGCACCGATGAGGGTGACAATCTCGCCTTTTTCAACCGTGAGGCTGATGCCTTTTAACGCTTGGATGGAGCCATAAAATGTTTGTACATCTTTGAATTCTAACATTAGTCATCTTCCTCCACACCGAGATAAGCGGCGATCACATTGGGATCTTTTTGCACATCTGTGGGCAAGCCATCGGCGATTTTGCGGCCATAATCGAGCACAATCACATGATCGGAGATTTTCATCACCACATTCATATCATGTTCAATCAACAAAATACCAACATTGCATTCTTCTTTTAACAATATGAGTAGGCTGTTTAGATCGCCGCTTTCTTTGGGGTTTAGCCCCGCTGCGGGTTCATCTAAGCACAACAAATCTGGCTCGGTGCACATGGCGCGGGCAATCTCTAGCTTGCGTTGTTCGCCATAGGGCAAATTGCCGGCATTCCAATCGGCATGTTCGTAAAGCCCGGCTTTGTCGAGATAATATTTTGCCAATTCGATGGCTTCATTATGCGCCTTTTGATAGCTTGGCAGGCCAAGTATGGCTGAGATTGAATAGAAGCTGGCTTTTTGCAATTTGTTATTTTGCGCCACAAGTAGATTTTCCAACACGGTCATCTTTTCAAATAGCCGGATGTTTTGGAAAGTGCGGGCGATGCGGGCTTTGCTGGCCGCGATATAGGCTTCCATTTGTTCTAACTGGTGTGAACTGCCATCTTTATGATAGATGGTGGCGCGGCCAGATGTGGGTGAATAAAAGCCGGTGAGGCAGTTAAACATGGTGGTTTTGCCAGCGCCATTGGGGCCGATGATGGCGGTAATTTCGCCGCGCTCGGCCTCGAAGGAAACATTATCGATGGCCAGTAAGCCGCCAAAACGTTGGGTGACATGTTCGACTTTAAGCAGTAGGTTTTGATCTGTATCAGTCATTGGCGATCTCCTCTACTTGCTGCTTTTTATGCTTTTTACCAAATAGCAGCACGGTTGGATCGCGGAAACTTATCAACCCTGTGGGTCGCCAAATCATGATGAGTACCAAGCCAAAGCCGAAGGCGGCCATGCGGTATTCATCCAACTCGCGGAACAATTCGGGCAGGCCAATGAGGATGATGGCGGCCAAAGCAATGCCCATAAGGTTGCCCATACCGCCCATCACCACAATGGCCAGTATGATGGCGCTTTCGATGAAGGTATAGCTTTCGGGTGAGATAAAACCTTGGCGCGAGGCGAAGAATGCACCAGCAAAACCGCCCCATGTGGCAGAAATGGCGAAAGCGGCTAATTTGATATTTGTACGGTTAATACCCAAAGATTCGGCGGCAACTTCGTTTTCACGCAAGGCCTCCCACGCGCGGCCTAGTGGCTGTTTGCGAATGCGCATAGTGAAGATGGCGACCAGTAAGCACAGCACCAGCACAATATAATAGAGGAAAATAATGCGGTGGGTGGAGCTGTAATCAATCTGCCAGAATGTATTGCTGAAAAAATCGGTAAAGGTTTGGGTGCCTTCCTCTTTGGCGCGTTTGTAGAATACGACATTGCCAAAACCGGGGCGCGGAACGCCGTTAATGCCGTCTGGCCCGCCGGTTAGGTCGTAGAGATTGAGCAATAAAATACGCACAATTTCGCCAAAGCCTAAAGTTACGATGGCGAAATAATCGCCGCGCAATTTGAGTACCGGGAAGCCTAAAATAAGCCCGGATATCATAGCGAATAGGCCGGCAAGCGGCAGGGCTGTCCAGAAACCAATGTCAAACTCGCGCGCCAGAATGGCGAATGAGTATGAGCCCACAGCGTAAAAGGCCACAAAGCCAAGATCTAGCAGGCCGGCATAGCCAACCACAATGTTCAAGCCCCAAGCCAGCAATACATAGGTGAGGATGAGGGTAGAAACATCGATGACATAACGGGTGGAAAGGCCAGCGATGAAGGAGCTATCGCCACCTAAGAATGACGGTAAGATTGTGCTTAAAATATCTGACAAGAAAGGCAGCAGGATGGCCAATGCCACGACGAAGATTGAAATATAACCGGTGCTGTTTTTGAGCAGCTCTTCGCGGCGTTTTTTGCCTTCTTCTATGTCATTTAGAGTGACGCCTTTGGCTTGTCGCCATAGGCCGAGCAAAGCGCGGATGATTAAGATGATGCCGGCGGTGAGCATGAAAACTTCGAGCACTTCGGTGGGGAAGGTGAGTGTCCAACCTGCTATGGCCATGAGGATGCCGACAATGAGCGCAAAAGCTGGCTTTTGTTTGTCGAGCAGGATAAGCCCGAAACGGCCAACGACCAATAAAACAATCGCGAAGAACATCTCTTGCCAATGGCGCTCGATGACCAATTTGCCACGGACATCGGCGGTGCGCAATAAAACCATGGGAATCATGATGCCAACGCCGATGGCGAAGGTGATGATGAGTTCACGGGCGATTTTTGCCAGATCAAATTCTGGCTTGGGTGGAAGGTTTGAAACAGTATCTGACATGGTTTATACCTTCTCGATTTCGGGACGGCCAAGCAGACCTGACGGACGGAAGATAAGCACCAGCACCAATATGACGAAGGTGGCGACGTCTTTATATTCGATGGTGAAATAGGCTGACCAGAAAGCTTCGATCAAACCAATGAGCAGACCACCGAGCATGGCGCCGGGGATGGAGCCAATGCCACCCAATACAGCGGCGGTAAATGCCTTCATGCCGGCTAAGAAGCCGATGAAGAAATGCACCACGCCATAATAAAGCGTGACCATAACGCCGGCGAAAGCCGCTAACATAGCGCCCATAATAAAGGTCATCGAAATGGTGTGATCTACATTCACACCGAGCAAGGCTGCCATGGTTTTGTCTTGCTCGCACGCGCGTTGTTGACGGCCAATGGAGGTTTTGTTGATGATCAGGGTGAAAACCGTCATCAAGGCGATGGTCGAGACGATGATGATGAGTTGTAAATAAGTGAGATTGACTACAAAATCGCTGTCTTGGAAGAATTTAAAGCTGCCCTTAATCATTGGCGGGATGGGGCGTACCCGTGCGCCTTGTAGCAATTGCACATAATTTTGTAGGAAGATGCTCATGCCGATGGCTGAAATAAGTGGGGCTAAGCGGAATGAATTGCGCAATGGGCGGTAGGCGGTGCGCTCGATCGTCCAGCCGTAAATGGCGGTGAAGATCATCGACAAGGCCAAAACCAGCAAGATGGCAGATACCAAAGGCAGACCTGAAAAGAGTGTGAAGCCGATGACGGCGATGAAAGCGCCAATCATATAAATTTCGCCATGTGCGAAGTTAATCATACCAATGATGCCGTAAACCATTGTATAGCCGATGGCGATGAGGCCATAAACAGCCCCTAATGTGACGCCATTAATCAGCTGCTGCAGAAAATAT
>NVUS02000244.1 GCA_002402005.2 OCS116 cluster bacterium
TCAACCCCAAACAAGGTAAGCGGACTAGAATATGAATCTTAGGTATAAAATGATGTTGCTCGGCACGATACCGCTGATCATTGTGATCATGCTTATATCGCTGATGTTTATATTGCAAACCCGCTCGCTGGCCGCCAATGAAATCAAACTGATCGAACAGACATTGTTGGGTGAGAAAAAGGCCACCATTAAAAGCCACACCACCTTAGCGCTTGCCGCCATTGAGCCGGATTATCAAAAGGCCTTAGATGGCGATATAGACGCCAAACACAACATCGCCAAAACCTTGAGCCAAATGCAATATGGCGACAATGGTTATTTTTACCTTTACCACATAGATGGCACCAGCATTGCCCACGTCAAACAGCCATTTCGCATTGGTAAAAACTGGATGTCGCTGCAAGACATTGAAGGCAATTTTGTGATTAGAGATTTGATAAAGGCCGGCCAAGATGGCGGTGGTTTCACGCAATATTTCTGGGAGCGGCCATCGACTGGCGAGCAAGCGCCCAAAATAAGTTATAATGTTGAGCTTAAGGGGCTTGATTGGGTATTTGGCACTGGGCTTTATGTCGATGATTTAAACGAAAAAACCGCAGTCATTCGCGCCAATGTGCAGCAATCGATCGAAAATAGCTTATTGCTCACCACCTTTGCCACCATAATCTCGGTGGTGATTATTTATATATTCACCTTCACCCTCAACACCCGCGAATTGACCCGCGCTGACAAAAGACTGCTTGAGCTGAATGAACGGATTTTAACCACCCAAGAAGAAGAACGCTCGCGGGTGTCGAAAGAATTGCACGATGGAGTGAGCCAGCTCATCACCGCCACTCGATTTGACATCGAACATGCTCGCAAAAGATTGAGCATGAGCCAAGAGAACCACATTAATATACAATCATTAGATGAAAGCCTAAACAGCGCGTTGGATAAGTTAAAGGGTGTTGGTGGCGAGATTAGGCGTATATCGCATGATTTACGGCCACGTGATTTGGATGAACTTGGCCTATTTGCCGCGATAGAAGCCAGCTTGGTCGAGCTAAACCGGCGCAGCACCATTGTTTTTGATTTTGAATTTTCGGGTCAGGCCAGTGTGCTCAGCACACCGATAACCAATACATTATTTCGGGTGTTTCAAGAAGCCACCACCAATATTGAAAAACACGCCAAAGCCCATTATGTATTGATTGAATTACAAGTGAATGATAAATCTGCACATATGAAATTATCTGACGATGGCGTTGGATTTGATGTTATATCGGCACAGAATAACCAAGCTGGCATCGGCATTTATAACATGCGTCAGCGCATCGAATCACATGATGGGCAGATGGAGATCGGCTCATCTGGAAATGGCACAATTTTGGACATTCTCATCCCCAATGTAACGGCAAAAAAAGCCAAAAAAATAAGGACCGAAACAGCATGAAACCTATACATTTATTGATTGCTGATGATCATCATGTGGTGGCCGAAGGCTTGGCGAAATGCCTGAGCCTCTACCCGACATTTGGGCAAATATCTTATGTACCCAACGGCATAAAAGCACTGGAATATATTGAGCAAGAGAGCCCAGACGTGGTTTTGGTTGACATTAACATGCCTGAAATGGGCGGTTTGCGCTTGCTAAAAGCTCTTAAAGCCCAGAAAACTTGCATCAAACCAATTATTTTGAGCATGCATAGCTCATCCGAATATGTGCATAAATGCACCGCTTTGGGGGCAAAAGGCTATATCACCAAAGATGTATCGAGTGAAGAAATTGAAATGGCCATTAAAATCATTCACAAAGGCGGGGTGTATTTTTCATCCTCAGTGGCCGAAACCGCACTTGACCCGAAAAAGCAATTTAACTCAGACTTGACCATCCAAGAATTGATCATTCTCAAACGCATCACGGCTGGGCAAACCACCAAAAAGATTGCCAATGACATTAAAATTTCGCCACGCACGGTGGAGACTCATCGGCGCAATATACGCACCAAATTAGACCTCAGCACCACAGCCGATATGATTAAATATGCCATCGAGAATAAGATTAGTTAATCTTGTTCGGCATCGGTTTCAGCCACAACCGGTACATTTAACTTGGCCACATAACGCGCCAAGGGTGCGATGGTTAAGCCTTGCACAATGATTGAGAACAGAACCGTCACATAGGTCAGCATCAGTAAAATCGGTTTATATTCATTGTCCGGCAATGACAATACCAAGGCAACCGATATACCGCCTCGCAAACCGCCCCAAGTGAGGAAACGCGTCGCGCCTTTGGAGAATTTTAGCTTTAAACGCAATATGCTGATCGGGATGAATACACCCAATAACCGCCCGAATAAAACCACAGGAATGACGACCAAGCCAATCAACGCATAATTATAATATGAAGCAATAATCAGTACTTCAAGGCCGATTAGCAAGAATAAGATTGAGTTAAAAATCTCATCCAGCAGCTCCCAGAATTGAAATACATGTTTGCGGGTATTCTCGCTCATCGCAAATTTAGCGCCGTGATTGCCGATAAATAGACCGGCCACCACCACGGCCAACGGGCCACTGGTGTGCAATCTTATGGCGATGGCATAAATGCCAGCGACCAAAGCCAAAGTGATCAACACTTCGATATTATGTTCATCAATCTGACGCATGGCATAAAACGCAATATAGCCACCGATTAAGCCCAAAACCACGCCGCCGACGGCTTCGACTGCAAAAATCTCACCGACTTGCAGCCATGAAAACTCAGAGCTATGGCCGGCACTTGGCACTGCCAGCGCCAAAATAATCACAAATACCACCACACCAATGCCGTCGTTAAACAGGCTTTCGCCAGTGATCTTGGCTTTCAGTTCGCGTGGGATATTGACGCTTTTTAAAATCGCCAGCACCGCCACCGGGTCGGTCGGGCTGATCAACGCGCCAAATAGCAATGCCCATAGATAGGGAATGGCAAAGCCTGAATATTCGAGCAGATAAAATACCGTCGTGCCGATGAAGAAGGTCGAGATCAGCAAACCCAAACTGGCCATCAGAGCGATCGGATATTTACGCTCACGCAAATCTGACAAATCCACATGCACCGCGCCGGCAAATAGTAAGACACTGAGCATGCCATTCATCACCACATCGTGGAAATCAATTTGCAACAAGGTGGATTTAATGGCTGTGCTGATGTGATATTGCGGCACAATATAATCGACCAATACAATGCAGCCCGAGGCCATTATAGCCATAACCATCAAACCAATGGTATGTGGTAGTTTCAAAAACCGATGATTTAGATAACCAAACACCGCTGACAAGGTAAGCAATAATGCCAAAATCTCGAGCAAACTCATGATCTCATTCTCCGAATTTATATTGGTTCGGAGACTAATGGTTTGGCGGTTAAATACAACCGAAAATCACTCACTTGTTCAAATTCTTAGCCAAATTAGCCAATGTCGTTAAATACTGGAAACGTCTCAAGCAGCCAATATGACAATGTGCTCATATAACCGGTTAAGAACATGATGCCGGCAAGGATTAAAAACACGCCCATGACTTTTTCGACTGTGCCCATATGCTTGCGAAAACGCTGCATAAAGCCCAAGAAAGGTTTGAGGAACAAAGCCGCCAACATAAATGGAATGCCGAGACCGGCTGAA
>NVUS02000245.1 GCA_002402005.2 OCS116 cluster bacterium
CTCTAACGCCAAAGACAATTGTTTAGAGATATGCGTGAAAAAGCTTGAAGGTGGGTTATGTTCGACATTTTTGCATGACATGCAGCTTGGTGAAAGCATCGACATGTATTTGATTAAGAATGAGGATTTTCACCTGCCGAAGAATAAAAAACCGGTCACTCTGATTGGAGCGGGAACGGGCATTGCGCCGTTTGTTGGCATGATTAACCAAAATATTAAACAATACCCGATTAGCCTTTATTGGGGCGGGCGGGATCCGAAATCTGATTTTCTATATGAAGCTGAGGTTAATCAATGGTTGGTGGATTGTAAACTGACCGATTTTTACCCGGCTTTCTCGCGCGTTGAGAACAAACAATATGTGCAGGATGTGGTGGCCAGCAATGCCAAGCTCATTGCTAGCAATATGAAAATGGGCGGTACGATTATGGTTTGTGGTGGTGCGGCCATGGCTGCTGCAGTGCGGGATGTATTGGCGCAGGAATTTGAGGTCGCTGGTTTGTCAATTGCGCAACTTAAGAAAAATAAATTATACCGAGAAGACATTTATTAATAGGATTTACACAGGAAAAGTTTTTATAAATTATAATGATTCTAAATATATATATTTAATAAAAACAGTTTGTTAGATTGATTAGTTAAACTATTTTTTTGGTTTAGGTTATAGATTGGAATTATTAAAACTAATAATCATTATTAATTATTGCAATTGTTGGTTTTCAAGAGTAGGACTGGTCTCGCATTGGCCAATTCCCCACACTGGCTTTTAAAAAAGTAAGGGCAATAACATGAATAAAACTAAAAATCTCTCTTTTGCTACACCGGGTCAAAAACCCGGTATGGGCAAATTATTTGTCTCGGCAGCTGTGGCAACCGCATCATTTTTACCGATGGCAAATGTGGCTGAAGCCAAGACCATCACCGCCATGGTGCAATTGATCAATTATAGCGGTGATAAGGCCTATTTTTCTATGTATTTGGTTAACCCCAAAGGCCGTTATGAAAAAACGCTTTATGTATCGGGCACAGAGCAGCGTTGGTATGAAGAAGGTCTGCCGCGTTGGTGGAAATATAAAGTCCGTGCCGAAGAGAATGTTGATGGCATTACTGGCGCATCGACTGGCAATGGCGACCGTTTGATCACCCAGATTGAAATTGACGATGAGATGATTGACGCGGGTTATAAAATCCGTGTGGCGACATCGGTCGAGGACATAGCCAATACACCTAAAGATGTTGAATTTGAGCTGACCACCGAGAATATTCGCAAGAAGTTGGCTGGCAATACTTATGTGCGTTATGTGCGCTACAAATTCTAAATTTCAAAATCCAACCGATATTTAATTTTACGTGGAGATGATAATGAATAAATTATCCAAAATTTTGGGCGTGAGCCTACTTGCCGCTAGTCTTATGAGCGGAACATCAGCATTTGCGACTGACAGCCTGTTAACCGAAAGAGACTTTTTCTCAGTTTCGACCAAAGCCATTGACGCCGAAATTGACAAAGGCGCAACTGAGGCTGATTTAAATCAGGCCGTATATTTGGCGCTTAGATATGGCCGTGATCCCAAATTAATCGATCATTTGCTAGAAAAAGGTGCGGATGTTGATGGAGTTAATGAAGGCAACCGGGCGCATATTTTTAACGCCACTTATTATGGCACATATGAGCAATTGAAAGCCTTTTTGGCGCATAAGCCCAAGCTTGATGTGCGCGATGGTGACGGCAGAACGCCTTTCTTGCGCTCATTCTACGGCCAGCAAGACATGCGTGCCATTCAATTAATGCTTGAGGTGGGCTTTGACCCCAATGCCACCGACATAGCCGGCACCAATGCAGTTTATACCGCTGCGTATCGCAATACGTTGCCGGTGGTGAAATTTTTGGTTGAAGAGTTGGGTCTTGACCCGTTGACCACCTCGGCTTCATCTGGTGAAAATGCTATTTTCCGCGCGACAAATGGCCCAGATGCGGATGAGATTATTGCGTATTTGCGTGAAAAGGGTGCTGATCATAAGGCTATCTCTTATTCTGACCAGAATATTGTCTCTTATATGGCGGAACGCTCACGCCGGTCTGACCATTTGGAATTGTTCAAAAGCTTTGTGGCTGACGGCATTTCGCCACATGATAAAGATGAAGAAGGCCGTGATGCATTGTTGAACGCCGCTTACCGCAATGATGATTTGGATTTTATTAAATATTTGGTTGAATCTGGCAGTGACGTGAATGGTGTCGACAAGGTTGGGCGTGATGCGCTTAACATAGCCGCCTACCGCAATGGCGAAAAAGTGGTGAAATATTTTATTGCAGCAGGTTTGGATGTCAATACGCCAGACAATTCGGGTGCGACGGCTTTGTTATGGTCGACCACTCGCAACAATGGCAGCATAAAAATCATCAAAGCTTTGCTTGAAGCGGGTGCGGACGCGGGTGCGGTTGATGACAATGGCAATAACGCCGTCCTGAATGTGGTAAGCCGTGATGTGACCAGCAGTACCAAAACAGGCAGTGTGAAGGAAATATTAGAGCTGCTTGTGGCGGCTGGCGCGAGCTTGAATGCCACCACTGAAAAAGGTGAAACCGCTTTGATCAAGGCGGCGCAATTTGGCCATCATTTGGACACTTTGGCTTATTTGATTGACAATGGCTTGGATGTGAACGCACAAAATACCTATAAGCTGACACCACTTATGTATGCGGCGATGAAAGCCACCAATGTTGAAGTGCTGGAATATCTATTGTCCAAAGGCGCTGCCACTGACACGGTTGATGACTTTGGCGACACTGCCGTTGACTTGGTGAAAGAGAATGAATTGCTGCAAGATAGCAATGCGCTTGAAGTGATCCAAGCCGCATCTAAATGATGACATGAGGCGGCTGGCATTTTGCTGGCCGCCTTTTGATTGAAACATACAAAACCCCCACGATTGTAAGCAGATATGACAGATAAATATGACTTTGGCACGCGCGTAACTTTTACGCCTGATGAGAATTATAAATTTGGCAAACAGCCACGTCGTTTAAGGTTGGTGACATTGCGCGGCCTGTCAATGGGCGGGCACTATATGGTGCGCGCGGTTGTGCCGGTAAGCCTTGACTTAGAAGAATTGAACAAAGGCATTAAGCTGACCCTCGACATTGTTGAAGATCAGATGAGTGTATTTAAGCCAGACTCGAGCTTGATGCAATTTAACCGCCATAATGTTGGCGAATGGTTTGGCCTGCCGCCTGAAATGACTGACGTGTTTGACATTGCGCTTGAGGTGGGGAAATTGAGTGAGGGGGCGTTGGACATAACCCTCAGCCGGTTGATTGAATTGTGGGGGTTTGGAGCTGGTGACAAGCCGGAAAACATACCACATGCTGATGACTTGGTGGCGATAAAGGCTGTGACGGGGCATCAGCATCTAAAATTTGACAAAGCTGGGCGGCGCATTATGAAAACTTCGGCCTGTGAAGTTTCGCTCAATGCTGTGGCTAAGGGCTATGCTGTGGATTTGGTGGATGAATATTTAAAATCGCAGGCCATTGAGGATTTTGTGATTGAGGTGGCGGGTGAAATTAAAACCGCCGGTCAAAAACCCGATGGTACAAAATGGCGGGTGGCGATTGAAAAGCCGTTAAGTGGCGTTTCGACAACCCAGCAGATATTAAGTTTAAGTGATGTGGCCATTGCCACATCTGGCGATTATCGCAAATATTTTGAACATGATGGCGCGCGGTTTAGCCATGTGATTGACCCCAAAACTCAAAAACCCATAAAACATAAACTCGCCGCAGTGACTGTGGTGGCTGCCACTTCGGCACGTGCTGATGCGTTGGCCAC